>JBFKOL010000102.1:0-12505 GCA_041628815.1 Saprospiraceae bacterium
CTACCAACGAATGCGCAACGACGCCATGTTAATGATGCGGTCATTGGGAAACTTTGCCGGGGGGTGCAACGTACAGTTTGCGCTCAATCCTGAAAATGAAGATCTGATCGCTATTGAAATCAATCCGCGCGTCTCGAGATCATCAGCACTTGCAAGCAAAGCGACAGGATACCCTATTGCTAAGATTGCTGCTAAGCTTGCAGTAGGTTATTCGCTTGACGAACTGAAAAATCAGATCACCAAGACTACCTCCGCCTATTTTGAGCCCACGCTGGATTACGTTATAGTTAAGATGCCACGGTGGAACTTCGACAAGTTCTACGGTTCTGATAATACTCTTGGACTTCAAATGAAGTCTGTCGGAGAAGTGATGGCGATTGGTCGCAGCTTCCAGGAGGCCATCCAAAAAGCGTGTCAATCCCTCGAAAACAACAGGCATGGCCTCGGTGCAGACAAAAAAGAATGGATCCGTACCCAGGACATCCTGGAGCGGCTTGAAAAGGTCAGCGACGACCGTCTCTTCAGGATGAAGGACGCATTGCGTCTCGGTGTACCTTCCAAGACCGTACAGAAATTGACTCAGATCGATCCTTGGTTCATCAAACAGGTCAAGGACCTCGTCCTGATGGAAAATGAACTGAACAAGTACAATGTTCCCGAGGACATCCCCGCTGACTACTTCAGAAAGCTAAAGGTATCAGGGTATTCCGATGCCCAGATAGCATGGCTCTTGAGGGTGGAAACAGAGCAGGTCACCAGGCAAAGGAAAAAGTTGAATATCAGGCGAACCTATAAAATGGTCGATACGTGCGCCGCTGAGTTTGAGGCCAAGACACCGTATTTCTATTCGACTTTCGAAACGGAAAACGAAAGCATCCCAAGCAAGAAAAAGAAAAAGGTCATCGTATTGGGTTCAGGACCCAATCGCATTGGGCAAGGTATTGAATTTGACTACTGCTGCGTACATGGCATCATGGCTCTTAAAGACGAAGGCTACGAGGCCATCATGATCAATTGCAACCCAGAAACCGTTTCTACAGATTTCGATATTGCCGACAAGCTCTATTTCGAACCCGTTTATTGGGAACACATCCAGGAGATCATCGAACTCGAAAAACCCGAGGGTATGATCGTTCAATTAGGTGGCCAGACGGCCCTGAAACTAGCCGAGGATTTTTACAAAAATGATATCGCCATCATCGGGACTCAATTCCCCGACATGGACCTGGCCGAGGACCGAGGTGCGTTCTCCGACTTGCTCAAAAAGCTCGACATCCCATACCCCCGTTATGGTGTGGCGGATACTGCCGAAGATGCTATTGAAATCGCCAACCGCGTTTCTTATCCCGTGCTTGTCCGCCCTTCCTATGTACTTGGGGGGCAGCGCATGAAAATTGTGATCAACGACGAAGAACTGGAAAGACAGGTCCTGAGTATTTTTAAACACATGCCCGACAACAGAGTTTTGATTGATCAATTCCTTGAGCGGTCAAGGGAAGCTGAAATTGATGCGATCTGTGACGGAGAAGAAGTACATATCATGGGGATCATGGAGCACGTAGAACCTGCAGGTATCCATTCCGGCGACAGTTCGGCAGTGCTTCCGCCTTACAGCCTCAGCAAGGAAGCGATCGATACGATGATTGCCTATACGAAAAAGCTTGCGTTCGCACTTAAGATTAAAGGACTGATCAACATTCAATTTGCCATCAAGCCCCAACGCAACGGCGATCCTGAAAAGGTCTATGTTATCGAGGCAAATCCTCGTGCATCACGAACGACTCCTTTTATTGCCAAAGCCTACAAAGTGCCCTATCTTAACATCGCCACCAAGGTTATGCTGGGCACCAAGAAGCTCAAAGACTTCGATATGTCGAACGATATGGAAGGCTATGCCATTAAAGTACCTGTATTTTCTTTTAATAAGTTTCCCAACGTTGATAAACGCCTGGGCCCCGAGATGAAATCTACGGGTGAAGCCATCATGTTTATCAAGGATACAAAGGATCCGTTCTTCCGAGAGCTCGATAGGAATCGGTCGATGTATTTGTATAATTAGGATTTTGTGGTTTAAGTAGTTTCTGTTTCAACTGAGCTCTTAGTGCTGACTGCTGAATGCCGACAGCTGACGCCTGATCATAAACAGGTGACTACACCGGTGTGAGTTCCATTATTCTGTGATTCAGATCAACGGGGCATCTCGGCCACTCACCTAAACCAAGGCAGCCCCGAACAATACCGGAATCCAGCCTGTGCGCCTTAACTTCAGTGTAGGCATAAATAACTAATAACCCGAAAAAAAAAGCGAAAGCTGACCTTCAACTTTCGCTTTTCAATTTCATCTAGCCGGCACTGGTCAGCGATAGTACTCCGGTCTTTTAGCCAACTTTACCTTGATCTTTCTTTCGTTGTCATTCCTCTTGATGGTGAGTTCGATCTCATCGTTGGGTTCGAACATACCCAACAAGGTCATCATATCGGGGACACTTCGCGTTCTGGCACCGTTGATCCGGTGGATCCGATCACCTTTGGCTAGTCCCGCCTTGTCGGCTGGACTATCCTTAATGATTTCCTGTACGACCACAAAGCCATCTCCTTTTTCAGAACCGACCTGTGCGCCCATGTAGGTATCGGAAACGCGGGCGGTCCTGTCGTCCCCTTCCATGTAAAAAGCATTTTCATCACGACCACCCCGTCTACGTTCTCCTTCAAAATGCCTTTCTACTTCATGCGATTTATGAAGGCCTTTTTCGCCCTTGTGCTTTCTCATTCTAATGCGCTGCTTTTTGCCATGCCCTTCATGAAGTTCCATGTCCATATCGTAATCCTTCATCATCTCTTTCATTTGTTGGGGCATTTCGCCTTCTCCATCCCACTCGATGACCGTTTCATTGCCATCATCATCGACCATCACCATCTTGTAGACTTTTTCTTCCACAACCTTTTTACGCACCTTTTGTACCCGGTCTTCTTCTTTCTCAATCAAGATCATTTCATCATCCCCTTCGTCACCATCACCTTCAACGATGACTTCAATGACCTTTTCTTGACCGCCCTGTCCTTCCACCATATCCAGGGAAATACCTTCTGCTTCCAGTTGCTTTTTGATATTTGCCGGTATTTCTCCACCATCCGCCCATTCGATGACTTTTTCATTACCATCATCATCTATGACTATCTTGATCTTTCTTTGCATATCGCCATCTTTGCGCACATCAACCGTCACGACTTTTTCTTTCTTTGTGACGTCTTGTGCGTAAAAGGTACCTGTGATGGCAATAGCAAGTACCAGTAAGATGCATTGTTTCATTTTTTATGTATTTATTTAAAGAATTGTCCTCAGGCTTTATTTTCGACAAAAATAACGCCGTCAGACGACGCCTGGTCTTAAGGAACCTTTAAAAATGCCATGGATTAACCTTTATTAACATGACCAAAGAATCCAAGAAAAAGAAATTCATTTCCAAACCCTATTATCCTGGCGGCACCAGGGCACTTGGTCAATTTGTCAGGAAACATCTGAAATATCCCGAAGAAGCCAAACAACAAGGAATCGAAGGCGTTGTACGCATTAAAATTGCTATAGACTACAAGGGAAAAGTTGTGGGTCATGAGATCATCAGTTCGCTGGGTCACGGTTGTGATGAAGAGGCCTGGCGGATTTGTCAATTGCTCGAATTCAAGATCGACCAAAAATTACGAAGGGGAAAGATCCGGTTTCACAAAACTATGAATGTTCATTTCCATCTGCCCAAGGCCAAGAAAAAATCGCCATCTGCAGTTAAATACCACTACCAAATAACGTCGAGTAAAACAACGAACGAGAAGAAGAAAAGGGAAGGGTACAGTTATACGGTGGAGTGGTGATGCGGGGTTGCAGGGTTGCAGGGTTGCAGGGTTGCAGGGTTAAAATCTCCAGTTCTTTTCGACGTAACGAATGAAATAGTAAATTTTTATGCTCAACCTCTCGAATGAACTTAATAACTCTTCAATTCCTTCAATACTCTTATGAAGTGAAGCTATCATTTCAAGTTGACAGATAACTTCATCACTCGAGGCATGGGCAAATATCAAGAATCGAATGAGCTCTTTTTTATATCTCCTCCTTCCAAATCCTTCAACTATATTGAAGACAATAGACTTTGAAGAGCGTCTGATTTGGCTACCCAGTTCATAATTTTCATACTTCGGCAACTGAAGAGATATGTAGTGGATTTGGGATGCCAGTTCAAATGATAGATTGTAAATCTCCAAGTCTCTATAACTCTTCATCCCTTCAATATCATTATAAAATGAATGCGAATCAAAGAATGACTTCTTTTGTCTCAAATCGTCCAATTATGATCTGAAATTCATGTCTGTGACAGAATAACTTTGCTGATTGAACATTATACCCAATCTACCTTGCAACTCTGCAACTCTGCAACTCTGCAACTCTGCAACTCTGCAACATATATATGATCACATCAAGTCTTTCATCGCCAAATAAACTCCATTACTCCACCCAAAACCATCCTGTACGGGATACTCTCCACCACCAGCCTCAAGGTCTACATCTACCACATTATATTTTTCGACGAACTTGCCAGAACTGGCATAGACGCGTTCGTTCAGTTTGCACCAGCGCGAAGCTATTTCTGTTGAAAGGGATCCAATACCATAATCGCGTAATCCTTTGACGGCAAGCCATTGCAACGGTGCCCATCCGTTGGGGGCATCCCACTGCTGACCGGTATCCGTTGTCGTGGTCACAAGTCCACCTTTACGGAGGAATTTTTTTTCAAGGTTTTCAGCCACGGCCCGGGCCTGTGCAGGGCTGCTCATCCTGCAAAAAAGCGGATAGACCGTGGCCAAGGAAACAGCGGAGGTTTTCTCATTTCTGCCAAAGTGCACATCGAAGTACATGCCCTCCGATGGATCCCAACACTTTGAATCGAGAAATCTCTTCCTGCGCCTCCGGTTCAGTTCTATGGCGTTCCATTCCTTTCTGCGACCTTGATGCTCGTAGGCATCCAGCAAGAAAGATTCCATGCCGTACAACAAAGCATTGAGGTCAACCGGCACTATTTGGGTGGTCTCAATGGTCTGCATGGTACACCCATCTGCAAGCCACCTCGAACTGAAATCCCACCCGGATTCACAGGCGGCTCGAATGTCGCGATAAATATCGCTGGCATCGCGATCACTCAATACAGACCATTCGACATCCTCGAGGTAGGACTCCTGTCGCGGTGCCGGGTTGTCGTCCCAGTAACGATTTACCCCAAGGCGGGGGAGGTAACGATGTCCGAACATCCAGTACCGGTATTCTTTCTCGACATGAGGCAGAAACCGGTCCAGCACATCCTTTCCCTTGATTTCAGCAAGCAACTGAACCATGGCGTAGAAAAAAGGTGGTTGGGAGCGGCTTAGGAAATAAGTGCGATTGCCATTGGGGATATGTCCAAATGCATCAATCTGGAAAGCAAAATTGCGGATCATGGATTCGATCAGTTCCTCCTCTCCACACGCTGCCAGACCAAGCATGGTAAAGTAGCTGTCCCAATAATACATTTCGCCAAACCTGCCACCAGGCACAATGTAGTCGTAAGGTATAGGTATCAATGAATTGCCGGGAATATACTTATCCCCTCCCTTGCGACGCAGGTAAGGCCATAGGGCAATGGCATGCTCGGTTGCGGATCTTTCGGAATTGAATGTGAAGCCGCTCGAATGATCCTTTGGCATTTCAAAGTGCTGTCCGACAAACGTCCGCAGGTCAAAATTGGGGTCATTTTTTTCACTTTCGTAGGCAGCCACAATCTCATTGGCCTCTCGCCTGGGTGTACAGTCCACAAAAGTTTTTGAATCCGAAAAAAGGCGACCACCCTGTACCCGTTCAAAAAGTCCAGGAAACAACTGGTCCGGTGACAAAAAAACCGACATTCTTCAATCGTTACTGATTAGGGTCACAAAGATCTCAAAAACCTACAAAGGTCCAGACCTTTGAGACATAAAGTCAGATTCTACCTGGATATCAGTAGTACATCCCCCGACAAGGTTTCTCTAAGTCCATTGTTGAACTCGACTTCAGCGACCCACAGGTAGGGTCCTGTACTCAGAACCTGCCCCTTCATGAAACCGTTCCACCCGCTGTTGGAATCCGACAGTTGGGTGTACCCGCTTTCGAATACCAAATTACCCCAACGATTGTAGATATAAAGACGCAGCGAACCGGGCACCGCAGATGACAGATAAAAAGTATCATTGATGCCATCACCATTTGGTGTAAAGACATTCGGTGCATAGACTTGGGTATTGTATTCAACTGAAATCAATAGTTCATCATTCAAAAGACAACCTTCGCTATCCATTGCTTCCAATTCAATGCTGGTATTTGATGTAGGTATCAATACCAGCTCTCTGCATTCACTGCACGATTCAGGTACACCATTGACGGTCCAATACAAAGATTTGATTTCGCCACGGTTAAGGACAGGTGTAATCGTTACGGTCTGACCAGCATCAATCATCAGGTCTTCACCAAGAGAGATTTGTTTAGGATCAGGAAAAGCCGTCAGGATCGTACTGTCTTTATAATAGAAACAAGCATTCTCTATACTGAGCACATATTTCCCCGTTTCCGAGATTTCAATACTTGGAGCTGTTGAACCAGTGCTCCAATGATTGTCCGCCGAGGCAACGGGAGACTGAATGGTGGCTTCCGATCCGTCGCAACTAAAACTTACAAATTGCTCCAATGCCACATCCAAAACAGAAACGATTTCACCGGTAGTAGGATCGGACAGGATATCTGTCCGCGGATCATCGGAAAGGTGGCTGGCATTCAGTGCAATAGGGAAAGGACCCTGACGTGCCTGGCTGGTAAAAGTTCCTGCAAAGAACTGAGGTGGCTGGACAGTGACCCTTAGTGTATTGGCTCCCATCAGATAGATCATATTGTTCAGCGCCAACACATTGGTCATCGGGTTATTTGGGCTAAGTGTATAGGGTATGGTCGACGTGACATTTAGGATCTCGAATCCTTCGGGAAAAGTATCGCGCAGTTGAATACCTGTCTGGCTCAAACCCAGGTGATTTCTGAAGCTATAGACTACTTCAAATGGTTCGCATGGAATAAGCACCTGCTGGTTAATATTTTTTTCAAAGGCATATGTAAATGGGCAGGTGCATCCATCAACGAGCGTGCCTTGTGGGCCTCTTTGCAGGAATTTAAGGTTGCCTTCTACTTTGTCAATTTGATAGAATTCACCATTTCTCGTGTAGCCGTACATCACCGCGTTTCTATCCAGGAAAAGTGCCTCAATACCTTGTTCGTCCCGCCTTGACTGGCTGATGGTTGCGATCTGGCCGTCGATGCCAAATTGTACGACGGTGCCATTCAGATTGTTGTAACCGTAAACCGTTCCGAAAACAGGGTCTACGGCCATATCCAGTATACGCGATGCTCCAGAGGCTGAAATGTCATCATAGGCGGCAAAAAAAGGAGGTTCGCCAAGATCAATCTCGTAAAACTTTTGCGCCTGGTTTTCTTCTTTATTGTATCCCAGGAAAAAGTATGATTTCCCGTCAGGTGAAATCATACCCGATGAATAAAACAAGTCCGGGTCTAGATTGTCTATTTTCCCCATGACTTCCACTTCGCCATAAAAATTGATGCGCACCATTTCGTTCTGTTCGGCATCAATGGCCCATAAGTGAAGATCAACGGTATTGTAGGTGAGTCCGAATAACTTTCGATTCTGATTTAAAGGTATAGGGTTAAACTGTGTCGGTAAATTTTCCACCGAAAACTGGTACAGCTTGCTGCGTCCTTCCGATTCACTGTACATGATCAAAAAGAAACTACCATCACATATGTATCCTTGGTTCCATAAAAAAACTGGCACCAGCATAAACCAGATTATAACGAGACAGTTGATATTCCGGGGATGGTTGTCCACAATTGTCAAAGCTTGGTGCTATTAAGTTAATTCACTTTAAAGAAAAGAATTCACATTCTTTGTTATACCGATGATTTCATTCTCCAAATAATCAAGGAAATGATCATAACTCCAACAGCGGCCAGGCCTATGACTATGAGGTAGCCAAGGTTTTCGGTTTCTGGTGGCTCTGCAATGAAAATAGTCTGGTTCGTATCGACATTTGCAACAATCTGCTGCGTCCCTGCCGTCCAAAACACTACGATTGAATCAATTTTTACATTCTGCCCAAGACCAAAATGGACTACGGGTGAGTTCTGAGATAAATGGCTGGAAGCACCTCCGTCGACGTCCCGGATCATTTTGGTATTTCCCGCCACAACTTTGACACGCGAACCAATACCATTGGTCTCTGAACGACTTCCAGTGAGGGCAACTTTTATCCAGTTTCCTCCATTTCTCTCGTTCCTAAACAGTCGGGTTGCAGATCCAACAGGATAGTCCTTTACCGGTATCTGGTTTACTAGGATAATGTCAAGATCACCGTCATTTTCAATATCCAGCGTGGCCATCCCGCGGCCGATGCCATAGTCATTCGTACCACTTGCTCTACCCTTGTCACTAAAGAAACCGTCTTCGTTTTCAAACAGGAAATTTCCCATTGGCGTACAATTGGGATTTAGATCACCATTAGCCACGTAAAGGTCGAGGTCTCCATCATGGTCAAAATCGCCAAAGCTCGCTCCCCAACTAATGGTGAAAATCTGCATACCGAGCGGAGCTGCTTTGTTCTCAAAAGGACCTAAAGCTCCCCCCTCATTCACCATGAAAAAATTGAATCGGATGTTCGTTACAAAGTAGTCCATGAACCCGTTGCCATCATAATCACCCGGAGCGGCTGCCATCGCGTTGATTGTAAGATCCATCCGGCTGGTATCCTCGACATAACTGACCGACCTCTTCGGATAATCATTTCTTAGAAGGAAATTGGGTTGCGCCTTGTAACCGAAATCATTGATGATATAGATATCGTGGTCCTGATCGTTGTCAAAATCCGTAAAGATTCCACCAAAGCCAAAGCCCCTGTGGTCCATGCCGTATCGTGCAGACACTTCTTTAAAGTACCTTCCTTTTACGTTGAGGTAGAGATAATCCTTGGCTGTGCGGCTGGCATTGACAATCGTTGCATCCTTGATTTCCGTGAGGGGACCATCGTACTCCAGAAAATAATTGCCTATGAAGGCATCGGGATATCCATCGTTATTG
Organism: Saprospiraceae bacterium; assembly: GCA_041628815.1. Lineage (GTDB taxonomy): Bacteria > Bacteroidota > Bacteroidia > Chitinophagales > Saprospiraceae > JBFKOL01. Next base: position 9,189 of record JBFKOL010000102.1, read on the forward strand.
ATATCACCAAAACTAACACCCGTACTGAATGAGTAATCATCAGCCAACCCCCATTTCCGGGTCACATCCGTAAATGTCAAGTCTCCATTGTTGAGAAAAAGAACATTGATCTCTCTCGGAATTTGCTTGACACTGTCTCTCGAGGTAATGGTCGTGATAAAAAGGTCGCTCCATCCGTCCCTATTGACATCTGCCGATGCCACCCCTTGGGTAACGTAAGACCTGGTTATTTCCAGTCCCGAACCTTCAAACCGATCAATGAAAGACCCATTGCCATCATTGATGTATAATTTATCGTCGTTCATGCCACCTGTAATATAAAAATCCTGATATCCGTCATTGTTGGCGTCAAAAACACTGACACCCCCACCGAACATTCCTTCATAAACCCTAAACTGGTGGACAATACCTGCAGAATCGGTTATATCTGTGAACCGCAATTGGCTATTCAGTAAGGTGCCGTACAGGAATAACTGGACGATAACCAAAGCGTTAATTCGGTAATAAAGGACCATAGGTTACGACTTGGGAGATTTCCAATTGAGGCGGTTAACATTTTCAGCAATCCTGACTCCTTCGGTCAGACCCACCTCGTTGTCCTGGGGTACATGGATGCCCCCGAAAAAGCGCGAATCTGCCGTTTCGGTAGCGATCTCCCATATAGACTTGAAGTTCCTGGCTTTAAAATCGACATCGCGAATTTTATCCCTGGGTCTTCCTACGTGTGAACTATCTGTGAAAACGGTCTGGTTGTCGAATAAGTCCATGAGCACACAAGCCGAAGCGGCTGCCTGGATCGCGTGCCCCGAAGGAAAAGCCGGAAAGGGAGGATCTGGCCAAAAAGACTCCCACTCCTCATCAATGTATGCGGGAATAAATGTATTCGGTCTTTCCGAAAAAAAATGGTACTTCCACTTCCAGCAATTGATGAACGCATCGGCGACCGCCATGCCTACCCGCGCATAAGTCTCTCCACATTCAATAAGTGTGGGCTTATTTTTCTTTATGAGAATATTGGCAATATAGAACGAGTGTCCCGGGGGTGTAAACGTTTCATCCGGGTCATCTCCCCACCAAATGGCGATTTCCTTTTCTTCCTGACTCAGTGCTTTGTCTTTTTCATAGACCGTCATAAATTGTTCATAGTAGGGGCTTCCTGGCGATGGGTCGTAGGGTATCATGTACGGAAGATCCAGCGATGAGTTTTCCCTGAGAAAAGTTCTGTTGAGGCCCCAATGCGGATGCAACGGATGATGACTGAACGACTGGGCGTACAGCGGTGGCTTCCACGATCCGGGGTGTTCTGGATGGATAAAATTCTTATCGAAATTAGCTAAATAACCACGGTGACCTCCATCCGAAACAGACCATTGGAAAATGCTATCCGCTATGGTTCGGCCAAAAGCAGCAGACCTCGTAGTCATTTCCAGATCTCCGCTTAGATCGCGCAAAGAAGTGTGAATGACGTGCTCGAGACTGTCTATACTGCGCTTATTGTCCTCCGATGTCTGGATGTATAATTTCCTGATGATTTCCGCCATAGCCGCATTGCAGGCTATCGACCAGTTGTATGTTTTCTCCAGATCAGGCGTGGGCAGCTGGGGCATTTCATTTAACTGCGACTGCAGGGACTGGTACGGTGGAAAACCATGAACTACGGATTCGTACATCGTTAACCCGATATATCCCAAACATCGAGAAGCGAATGTGGGCGAATTTTGCGGAGTCCGCTTGGTGATCATCAATGCCATATCAGACCATGCCAGGGCGATTTCATAGTCTTCGAAAGAAGGATATTGTAACCGCTTAGAACAAGAAGAAGAAAAAAAAAGGCCAATAGCAACAGTACAAATCCAAGTGGCATAATGCAATGTACTTTTTGGTATATGATGCTTCATATTCTCATTCATTCTCATTGTACTTGCCTCAAGGTATTTTTATAAGTCAGGACCTCTCCCTGATTAACACCTACCAATATTTGGTCGCCAAGATTCAATATGCTTCGTACATCACCTGTGATGGATAATCCGGATAAAGCCTGGGGTAGATATTCGAAGGATCCGTCTCCAGTACCTTTCATCAAAAATCCATAATTAGCATCCACACTTCCCAGTCTCAATTTCAAGGATGAATTATTACCACACATCAATAAGTCCTGATTTCCATCTCCGTCAAAATCCTTTCGTACAATGGCATAGATAGGGGCATACTGGGCTTCGACGGGAAGTGGTTTGTTATAGAAACGATCGTCGGGACCTCGTAAAAACAAACTGGTCTCCTGGTGCGTCATCTCCAATTTTTCTGCACGCCCCAAAGCCTCCATGCCTACAATATCTTCTATAGTCGCATCTGCATAGCTCTCAAAGGATGGATACCTGGCCGCCAATGGGGCCAGCTGTCTGCGAAGCTCATCGCGGGTTATAAAAGGATAAGAAACATCCCCCATATAATAGGAGAATATAGGATCCAAAGAACCGTTGTCATCAAAATCATGGTAATAAAGCGTACAGGGTTGTTCATCAGTCGCCCTGAATTGAACATTTTTCCCTAGATTCCCCACAATGAGATCGTCAAGTCCGTCATCATTCAGGTCTCCAACAGCAAGGGTGTTCCACATCCCGTTGTAAGCCTTATCAAAATAATGATCAGACTGCCTGACAAGTTTTCCCGATTCATTGACGTAGACTGTGAGGGGCATCCACTCACCGACGACGATAAGATCCGGTATGTCATCATCATTGAGATCTGTCCATTCTGCATCGGTGACCATTCCTGTCCTTCTGATATCTTCTGACCACTCTTCTGTTTGATCCCGGAATCTGCCGGTGCCATCGTTGATTAATAAATAACTTTCAGAGGGTTCGGGAAAGCGTCCCGGAACTGCTCGACCACCTACAAACAAGTCAGGAAATCCATCCAAATTGACATCTGCGGTTGACACACATGAACCATTTGCGTAAACAGGCGGAACACCATCTAAAGCACGTCTTAATCGACCACTCCCATCATTGATGTAGAGACGGTCCTGAAGACGCGGATCTTCTACAGACATATCATGATATCCCCCGCTTACAACGAATAAGTCGAGATCACCGTCCATATCCACATCAATGAATTGGGCATCACAATCGACATAACCGGCGTCAGCAGATAAAGCGTCCTGATTAAAAGGAATATATCCCCTTGAAGTCGTCCCCAAATAAAGCTGTCCGGACTGATTTTGAGACCCCCCAATAAAAACATCGTAGTGACCATCCCCATTTATATCACCCGATGCCATGCAGGGTCCCACCTCAGATAATTCCATTAGCAATAAC
>JBFKOL010000103.1:0-12390 GCA_041628815.1 Saprospiraceae bacterium
GCACACGGTCGCCCTACATTTCTGACGATGATATGGACAGTATCAAATCCATTTTTGCCAATGTTCATAGGGTGGATATGGATGCCGGACATTGGATTCATGCAGAAAAACCCGATGAGTTGTTGCAAACAATTAAGAGGTTTCTACATTATTCCGTCGACGAATTCGTTACTTAAAACACAAGAACTTTACCATCGATGAAAATGACCAGTCGTAAAAAATCGATTCTCATACCCCTGGTATTGGTGACATCCATTATTCTCACCAGTGCGTTCCAGGTCAACAACAAATATTTCGAAATCGCCAGGAACCTGGAGATTTTCACCAACATCTACAAGGAACTCAATACGCATTATGTGGATGATCTCGATCCCAATCAGTTGATGCGTTCAGGGATTGACGCCATGATGAACAGCCTGGACCCCTACACGGTTTTTTATTCAGAAGCACAGGTGGAGAGTTACAGGATTTCCACCGAAGACAGGTACAACGGCCTGGGAGCCGATATGAAGTACATTGATGGTAAAGTGACTGTTACGGAGATTTTCGAGGGTGGTGCTGCCCAGAAGGCGGGACTCAAGGTAGGCGACCAGATCGTTCGCATTAGTGGGGAGTCGTCTGAAGGACGCAGCCTGGAAGAGGTACTACAGTTTGTGCGAGGTTATCCAGGTACCACACTTAAACTTAGCACATTCAGGCCGCTCGAAGAAAAGACCTACGATTTTACTCTGACGAGATCCACCGTGGAGATTCCCAATGTACCATATTCGGGTATGGTATCAGATAACGTAGGTTATATTGCATTGACGACTTTTACACCCAATGCCGGAAAGAACATCGCTGCCGCATTACGTACACTTCGGGATGAAAATGATTTGCAAGGTCTTGTCCTTGACCTCAGAGACAATGGCGGAGGTCTCCTGAGTGAGGCAGTGGATATTCTTGGCATTTTTCTCGACCAGGGTTCACTCGTTGTATCCACCAAGGGCAAAGTCAGGGATAGGGATCAAAATTATCGCACGAGACGAATGCCGATCGACACTGAACTACCACTGGTTGTGCTGGTCAACAAGTATTCCGCCTCTGCTTCTGAAATTGTATCCGGTGCCATCCAAGATTATGACCGCGGGGTCATTGCCGGCCAACGCACTTATGGTAAAGGTCTTGTACAGAATCACCATGAAGTAGGATACAACAGCAGGATTAAAGTGACCACCTCCAAATACTACATTCCCTCGGGCAGGTGCATTCAAAGTGTGGAATATGAAAATGGTGAGCCCAAAGATATCGAGGATATCAAAAGAGAAGTGTTTAAAACTCAAAACGGGAGACCTGTTCTTGACGGTGGCGGTGTTACCCCGGATCTTAAACTGGTAAAACCTGATTTGCCCGAAATCATAAAAGCTCTTGAAGAAGGCAACTGGCTCTTCAAATATGCCAATCACTATGTCCACCACAACAAGGCCGTTGAATCTCTTGAAGAGTTCTCGTACAATTCCTTTGAAGATTTTGTTGGCTTTCTTGAAAAAGCAGGATTTGTATACCAAACCGGTCTCGAAAAAAGTATTGAAGAGATCCTGAGGTCCTCCGAAAACGAGCACTTTGAATCGGTGCAAAATGAGCTTAAAGGAATTCAACAAAAATTGGCTAAGGTCAAATCAGATGACCTCGAGCAGCATAGGGGGTTGATCACTGAAATGATTGAAGAAGAATTGGTGAAACGCTACTTCTTCCAGGAGGGCAAGACTCGATATAACCTAAACAAAGATGCCGAAATCGAAGAAGCCATTCAGCTGCTCACCGATGCCACACGCTATCGCGGAATCATTTCTTAGCCTATGGCCTACATTTTGTGCATAGAGTCCGCCACGGATGTTTGTTCTGTCGCCATCGGCTACAATGGCGAGCTTGCTGCGGTGGAAACCATCCCTACCGGCCGGCGACACAGTGCCATGTTAACTACCCTGGTACAATCCTGCCTCGATAAAACGGGCATACATCTTTCGAAGTTGTCAGCTGTTGCTATCAGCAATGGTCCCGGGTCGTACACTGGATTAAGGGTCGGCGCCTCTGTCGCCAAGGGGATCTGTTATGGCAACAACATTCCTTTGATTGCCGTTCCAACCTTAAAATCACTCGCCTGGCGTCACCGGAATCTCAGTGCAGTGAAGTTGATGCCCATGATCGACGCCAGAAGGATGGAGGTATATACGGCATTGTATGACCTCGACTTAAATGAAATAAGACCCGTGTTCAATCTTATCCTCACCGAACATGAACTTAGAAAGATTGTCGAGAATACGGGCCCCATTGTTACCTGTGGCAATGGTGCATTTAAATGTCGTGAGCATTTTGATTTTCTGAATAACCTGCTCTGTAAACCCGATCAATGCGATGCGGCACTTTTAACAGAATTGGCACATGAGAGATATATATTAAAAGACTTTGTTAGTACCGCTTATCATGCTCCATTCTATTTTAAAAAACCACACGTTACAAAAGGAAAATCGCTTTTTCTTTCGTAAAAAAAACTTTCACGAATTTTTTTGCGTTAGTTAAGTAGTTGTGTATCAGCTTAATTACAAATAATTATTTCTTTAATATAAAACAGGTAAGCATTTCGGCATAGTGTTTGGTTTTTGTATGGTAAAAATCTCAAATCTGTTAAAACCTGTTAAATGAGAAGCAAAAAGAACGAAACAGTTACCTTAAAAAAGGGGAGCAGCAATATCCACCTGGACTACACAGAGCTTCGTAAAGCAGTATTGGTGCTTAGGGCGGTTAACCACAAATTGCGCCAAAGAATTATTGACCTGCTGGAGTCCGGCGATACCATGACCGTCACAGACATTTACATCAAACTCAGACTCGAACAATCGGTGGCATCACAGCACCTTGCGATCCTGAGAAGAGCGGGTGTAGTTTTGACCGAACGTCAGGGTAAGTTTATCTACTATTCCCTCAACACGGAAAGACTTAACCAAATTGCGAAACTCGTAAAAGATCTCGCCGGATAATACTCTACTTTAAGGAATATTCCTATATTACTGATATATAGGCTGTTAGAGCGAATTTTCTAAGACGAGAGAATTGGCAAAATCTAATCTGAATTTTTACTTTTCAGATTAGATTTTTTTTTAATATTTTTTTGTCAAACGAAAATTAATAGTCATATTTGTCTTAAGGTCGAATAAGAAATAAGGAAACTCAGATGAAAAAGACTAAGGTTATTTTTAGTAGCGACAAGCTACAATACTCGTGTAGTTTGATGCGCGCACTGGCCCACCCGCTACGTTTGAAGATACTGGAATTTATAGATAAGAATGGAACGACAAATGTCAACCGCATCTACAATACCCTCAAAATAGAACAATCGATTACCTCTCAACACCTTAAAATACTGCGTCTTGCCGACGTAGTGAAAGCAAAACGAGACGGAAAACTTGTACATTACCAGATCAACTATCCCATCGTTGAAAGGGCACATTTTGCTGTGAAGAGTTTTTTGCAAAACGAAGCCTAGTCATCATTCCTCCCGTATGCCGCCGGATATATCTTCCGGTGTTTTGCTTTTATCTTTGGCTGAAGAGGCAAGAAAGTTTCTGTGGAACAACAGTATACTTACCACCCCAACTGATATGGCGCTGTCAGCAAGGTTAAAAACTGGTTTAAAAAATTCAAGTCGCTGACCCCCAAAAAAGGGTATCCATTCCGGTAAAATGGTGTCTATCAGAGGAAAATAGAACATATCTACTACTTTTCCGTATAGAAAAGGAGCATATCCACCTTCTTCAGGAAACAATCGCGCAACTTCACCGTGATAGCTAGATTCTGAAAAAATCACCCCGTAAAATGCGCTGTCGATGATATTACCAAGTGCCCCAGCCAGGATCAAGGCAAAACTCACCAATAGTCCCAAGGATTCCCCCGCAATGATCAATGCCCTGATCAAATAAATGAGAAAGCCAACCATAACAAGCCTGAAAAGGCTTAGTAGCAGCTTGGCGGAATCAGGCGTTAACAACACACCCCGGCAATCACCGTTTTGTGTGAAACCGATGCACTTGTTGCCGAAGGTGATACCAAAAGCCATGCCTTCGTTTTCTACAAAGTGAATCCTCGCCCAGTCCAAACCCAGAATTTCAAATCCGGATCCATAGCTAAGATTGGTCTTGATGTAAAACTTCAACGACTGGTCCAATATCAGCACCAACAAAACGATACCTGTAAGCAGATAAGTTCTCTTCAAAATAGAAGATTGGATTTAACAAATTGCCGGGAGGGCAAAAGTATGATTAATCGTTTAAGTTATTCAACCCGAAGACGTTTGAATTCTCAAAGGCGAAGATGTTATCTGCTTTGTTTGGCTTCGATACTAAGAGTAGCATGGGGCACAGCCTTAAGTCGCTCTTTAGAAATAAGCTTGCCCGTCACACGACAAATGCCATACACCTTGTTCTTGATGCGCATTTTAGCGTTGTCGAGATGCTCAATAAGCTTTCTTTGTCGCGAAGCAAGCGTATACAGTCTTTCGGTTTCTGCACTTGTCGTCCCATCGTCCAAATTTTTTTGTTTGGCATCAGAACTTTCTCCAAACTCCTTGATTTGCTCCATGTAGAAATTGAGCTGGTCATATGCCTTGGCTAATTTCTCATCAATGATGGCTTCAAATTCTTGTAATTCTTCATCAGAATACCTGGTCTTTTCCAATTCTCCTGCTTTCATAATTTGACATGTGTTTTAATGATGGGGACAGTATTAATGATCTAAGAAAAGGCAAAAATACTACAATCCGCGTCAGAAATAAACAGTTGCGTTGTATCGTATCAATTACACTGCTAATTTTGTACCGTTTTTGAATTTTGAACCAGATGATGGCAAAGAAATCTCTCTACAACAAGATTAATCGTCATGAGCTTAAAAAACGTCTTATAAAATCCGATGTTGAGAGGACGACCCTGTCTTTTTATAAATATGCATCGATTCAAAATCCATGTTTCTTCAGAAATCACTTATATGAACTTCTTTCGGACCTGGAAGTACTTGGCCGTATTTATGTTGCGAAAGAAGGCATCAATGCGCAGATTTCTGTGCCTGACGCAAGAATTGAGGCCTTAAAAATGGCTTTAAACGAAATCTCGTTTCTTCAAGAATGCAGGCTTAACATGGCCATCGAGGACGACGGTCGTTCCTTTTTCAAACTGACCATCAAAGTGCGCGATAAAATAGTTGCCGATGGTTTGGGTAATGACGACCTCGACATGCGCAAAAATGCCCGCCACATCAATGCCCGTGAATTTAATAAGTTAGCCGATACTGAAGACATTATGGTCATAGATATGAGAAATCACTACGAAAGCGAAGTCGGTCATTTTGAAGGGGCAGTATGTCCGAATGTCGAAACTTTCAGGGAATCATTGCCCATCGTTGAAAAAATCCTCGATGCAAATAGGGATAAACAAATCATCATGTATTGTACAGGCGGGATCAGGTGCGAAAAGGCAACCGCATACTACATGCAAAAGGGTTATGACAACTTGCTACAACTCGACGGTGGAATCATAGAATATAGTCGTCAAACAAAAGAATTTGGATTGTCCAATAAATTCATTGGTAAGAACTTCGTTTTTGATGACAGGCTTGGAGAGCGCATCTCGAGTGAAATCATCGCCAAATGCCATCAATGTGGTTCTCCCAACGATCATCATGTAAATTGTGCCAACGACGCCTGTCACCTGCTGTTCATACAATGCAATAAGTGCCGTGAAAAATACCAGGGTTGCTGTTCTGCGAAGTGCCAGGAATTCAACAGTTTGCCTGAGGAAAAGAGAAAAATTTTACGAAAACAAAAAGTCTTTAACGGCACAAGATTCGGGAAAGGCAGATACCGGGCACACCAAAAAAACAACAACGAACTAGTCAACTAAAATCACAGTAAGAACGGTACGATCATGAATGCTTATCCCTGCTTTTATTTGAAGAAAAATTTATTGTGCTCAATATTATTGAGTCTTTTGGCATTTGACGGAATTGTTTTATTGTCAAATCTAACGGCACAGGAAGTGCCGCAGATCAACTGGGCGGAGCTTGCCAAGACCGAACCTTGGAAAGCCTCCGAAAAATGGTCTCCGGTTCCTGAGAAAGTCGTTCCGGGAAACTATACGGCCCCACCTTCTGATGCAATCGTACTTTTTGATGGCAACGATCTGTCGAAATGGAGAAAACCCAGATACGATTATGGCGCCCGCATGGATCAGGTGGAAGCCATCGTAAAATTGAAGAGTCAGGATCTCGAGAACGATCTGAGAAGTGATGCTGCGTGGTTGGTAAAGGATGGGGCCATGATCGTCGTTCCAGGAACAGGTGCTATAGAGACAGTCCAGGCGTTTGGTAGTGTTCAACTGCACATAGAATGGTTAGCTCCGGCAGATACAGGAAAATCGGGCCAGGCATACAGCAACAGTGGTATCTTCCTGATGGGATTGTACGAAATCCAGGTATTGAATTCTTATGAAAACGAGACCTATCCAAATGGGCAGGCAGGGTCTTTTTACAAACAACATATCCCATTGGTCAATGCATCCCGTCCCCCGGGAGAATGGCAATCTTACGATATTGTATTTAATGCTCCTGAATTTGGAGAAGGCGGTGATATGGTAAAACCTGCTACTGCCACTGTTTTTCATAATGGCGTACTGATCCAGAACAATGTTTCCTTGCTAGGCCCATGTATCTTCATCGGTGAACCTTACTATGTCCAGCACCCATCGAAAATGCCATTGCTATTGCAGGACCACAGCGATGCCGTAAGATTCAGGAATATCTGGATAAGAGAGCTCTGAGAGTTCAAATTGTCTGTGTATAGACACTATAGGTGAAAATATCACTCGATAGTTTTCTTTACATGCAAGCCATATGATCTTTTTTTACCTTATAGAATAAATGAGGCTGGGCATTTTTTTACTCACTTGTTTTATTTATTCATGCAATACATTGGGTGATTCGAATATTGGAGCACCCCTCTCTGAACCAGTTCCTGAATGGAGTATCCCCATCGAAAACATCTTCGACGGTGGAGTAGGAAAGGACGGCATCCCCTCAATAGATGCCCCAAAATTTGGTCCGTTGGACATTGTCAATCCAGCTTTTGACGATGAGTTGGTATTGGGTATTTCCATTCATGGAGAGTATAGGGCATATCCCGTTCCGATATTGGATTGGCACGAAATTGTCAATGACCGGTTCGGAAATAATGAGATTTCGATAACGTATTGTCCCTTGACAGGTACAGGTATAGGATGGCAACTTCCCCTATCCAATGGCGGGGCATACGGAGTGTCGGGATTGCTTTTTAACAACAACCTCATGCCCTACGACAGGCGAACCAACAGCACCTGGTCCCAGATAAAAAGGCAATGTGTAAGTGGTCTTTTACAAGAACGTATGCCCATAACTATTTCTCTAATAGAAACATCATTTTCCACCTGGAAAAAGTCCTTCCCCGCGTCTGTCATCATGAATGCCAATACGGGTTTCGACCGGCGCTATTCCATTTATCCCTATGGAGACTACCGGTCTAACCAGGACAGACTCTTTTTTCCGGTGCAAAGAACCGACGATAGAATTCCCAAGAAGGAGCGCGTACGTGGCGTCATCATCAATGAACAAGTCAAAGTATACAGGTTTGAACCACCCGATTCTGGCATAGCGGTATATGGAGACCAATTCCAAGGTAGAGAGCTCGTAGTTTGTATGTCCACACGCGACAACTTTATCGTGGTATTTTACAACGATCAAAAAGATAAATTCTCTCCACGAGAGCATGCTTTTCCAATCGTTATGACAGATTCATCGGGCACCGGCTATGATATCTCAGGCCGCGCTGTGACCGGGCCGGCAAAAGGAACTTTCCTGGACGCCCCCGAATCAATGATGGGTTACTGGTTTTCATGGCCGGCATTTTTTGATGATATTGAAATCTTTACCAACTGATAAAAATGCAGACCTGGTTTCTTGTGGCCCTGGCGACTCTCTGTGTTCATGAATGTATGGTGGCACAGTCTAGATCAAGACCCCCGTCACGACCCGAAAAGATATTTGAAGCGGGATTGTTTGCGGGTCGAAGTTTCTCACAACTCGATGGGGATTATTTTACCGGATTTGACAAGGGAGGTTGGTATGGCGGAATAAGAGGGAAGGCCAATTTAACGACGAATACGGCACTGTTAATAGAAATGCTGTACAGCCAAAAAGGAAGCCGCATTCCCCATGGTACAATCGTATCAGAAAGAAGTATTAACGACAGGTTGGTGTCCATGGAATTTGCAGAAATACCCATTATTATTCGACATAAACTATCAGATTCTGACCATCCTGGATATGTAGAATTCGGAGGTTTTTACGGACGTCTTATCCATACAGAAATCGAGGAGCGAGCATCGTCCCTATCCAGGGGTGGTACGAGGTATGAAGATATAGCATCAGAGTTCAAAACCTTCGAATTGGGTTTACTTGCCGGGGTTGGCCTTACCATTTTGCGTAATCTCGAACTCGGATTTCGATACAGCTTTGCCCTAACCCGGATCTACGAAAACGACGATTTCGCTCTTCCGCCTCCAGGCTCTATTTTCGAAAAGGAGGTGGAGTTTCTCAGGAATTATCACCTGACACTATTGATTGCGTACCAACTATTATAAATATCTATTGGGTTACCCTCAATATGCCGCGCATGGTGGCGGCATGAGCAGGAAAAGTACACACATATTGGTATCGTCCCGGTTTATCCGGAGCCACGAAATAAATGATATCAGATGAATTGGGCCTGAGCAAGTTGGTATGCGCAATAACGTATTCAGATTCAGGAATAAAACCCATTTGCTCTCCCTTCAGCCCAAGAGCAATGGCGGCTTCTGCAACTTCATCGGCTGTGCCCGGTAATACCACGAGCAGATTGTGCATCATGTCATCCGGGTTGTTGAAGGTAAGACGTACTCTACTTCCTGCCTTTACCGTCAGCATTATCTTGTCATATTTCATGCCCGCGACCGCATTGATAAGCAATTCTTCATCTGGTCCGTTGATCCAGTCTGACGGCATCTGCGTAATGCGTTTGCTCGATTTAAGATCTACTTCTTCCGTAATCTCATCTCCTTTCATTTCATGGCCGGTGTATTGTATGACGTCTCCTTCGGGTATTTGATTGATCGTATAGTACCCTGTGTTATGAAGGAGGGGGTTTCCGCTGTTATCCGTAATCCCATTCAATTTGATCTCATTGACATATCCTTTGCGCAGTCCTTCTACATAAAGTCTTACCGACATTCCGTCCTGTGCCACGTCGACTTTGAAAACTGTCCTGTCTTGTTGATCAATAGCCGGGCTTCCATAAAAATGATGGTACCTGTAGTTAAAATCAGTTATGGTATATGCTTCAGGATCAGCAGATTTCCTTCTGTCTACAGGTTTTGTAAACTTGATCACAAAGCCATCTGGCATGACGTTTACTGTATTCATTTCGAAAGGTACCTGCCCGGTCCAGGTGACTTTTTGTACACCATAAGGTTCTTTGCCGGTAGAAGCCCACCCCCTGTTGGTCATCCCGACAAAAAGGGTTTTCTCGGGTCCCCACTCCAATCGAAGCACGCCGCTTGAAAAACCCTCGACAAAGGGAAAGCAAATGCCTTGATAGACACCATTAACCTTTTCCTGGTATACCCTCATGATCTTACTGTGTCCCTGGTCTCCGACGAGTAGTTGACCAGCAAATGGGCCAAATCCGTCTGGTATTACTTCGATGTCAGATGTGGATATACCCATCAATGTATGTGGAAACCATACTGAAGGAGGCCTTACTCTATCATCTTTTTGGGCATATTCGTATAAGGTCGTTTCTTCTTCATCCTTGATGTCTTCCATCTTCAAAGTGACCGGCGAATCCGGTTCGCCGGACCATTTGAGCCCTTCCGGGTGGCCGGCAAACACGCCTTTCTCCATATGTGTCATCCTGCCTGAACCCACCCAGTCGCCTTGGTTTTCCGTATAAAATAGGTCCCCATCCTTGTTCAAACCCATTCCCGCCGGTGACCTGAGCCCAGTGGCAAAAGGTGTCATAGTGCCATCTTCCTGTATGTGCAGCATCCAGCCACTCCACTTTGACAGGCTGGCACCGCGACCGACCCAACCAAGATTCAGGGTGATGATCATACTTCCGTCATCGAGCACGAGTGGCCCGTAAGCATATTCATGGTAGTTGCCCGCAAGATCCCAGGTGTAAATACTTTCAAATTTGTCTGCACTTCCGTTTTTATCTGAATCTGTAATCTTTGTCAACTCGCCTCTCTGGGCCAGATAATAGGAACCATTTCGAAAAGCCAGACCCAATGGTTCGTGGAGCCCGGACGCAAATTTCTTAAACTCAGGGGCGTTGGACAGAGGATCCTTAACAACCCACAACTCACCGCGCCTTGTACATATGCCAAGTTGGTCTTCTTCATCAAAGGCCAACCCTCCCACTTCCATGATGATTTCTTCCGGAACCTTCAAATCAGTGATGGTATAATACTTCTTTTCTTCGGCAATCAGCGACGATTGCGCCACCATAGATTCTCCTGAAAAAATTTCGCACAGCACCAGCACCGACACCCATGCGATTTTTGTCGTCTTTTTACCAAATGATATCATAAGCTATATTGTCCTCGTTGGATTCAACTAATACTGGAATCAGAAGTTCAGTTTCCGATCCGCTTACACGTATGAAAGCACGATCTGCTTCTTCAAGCAGGTCCACGAAATATTGGTTGCCAATGGCAAACATACCATTGGGCATCCTTTCTATTTCATCACCGCTTCCAATCTTGAAAAAGGTGTTTTTCTTCTTTTTGTCTGATATAAAATTCAGCTCCCTATGAATTTGACCTTTTTCGGGTATAACCCGGTCAGAAACTTCGATTCCTTCTTTTGCATAGCTGAAGACCGGTCTGGATTGGGCGTCTATAGTATAACCACGGGAATTATTTTCTTTCATCGGAGGCCACTTTGATTTTGATGAGCTCAAGACTGCCATGCCTTCATCGAGTTCAAACTCCAACGCCGCATTGAGTGGAGAAAGGACTTGCTCCTCCCCTCTTCCGAGCCACATCTGGGTCACATCTGCAAACTGTCCGCGCCAGGTTTTCACCAGGACATTGCACCTGGTATCATAGGTATAATGCACACCTTCAGGATGACCAATTGAAAGCGTATGTGTCATCTTTCCGTTGGAATGTTGGCTAAAACCCCTGAGATGAATCACCTCATCGCCCCCTTCAACCAATAGTCTGTTGTTATCTCCACGCTCCCGCCACATAGCTAACATGTCAGAAGAAGCCACCGAATGCTTTGGCATATCCGGGCCTTCAGCTTTTAGGTTGGCAAGGGCAAGCCAGATTTCTTCAAAATAGGTCAACTTGAATGCATGGCTCCCTTTCTCGAGCGTAACAATTCCACGCTCAATGCCAAGACCAGGTTCTCCCAAGTTGTGCACGACCAACTGTTCATCAATATAAAGATCCCCTCCATCGTCTATGATGGTTTCAAATAAATAGTCGCCACTGACCGGAATGTTGAGGATGCCTTCGAACACGATTCCGAAATGGTCCTGCATGCCGGCAAGGTCTTCTAAATTGTCAAGCGATTCCGCCTCACCTGTTTTTACAGGAGTGATCGAATCAAAATTGGGTATATAGTCCCACTCACCCTCGTAAAGCTTATACCTCAAATCATCTATGGTAACCCTGTTTGCTCCGAGATGCTTGATCCGCATATTCCTAAATGCCACTGGGCCATGATCGCCCTGAATCATCATTGGCGCCCTGTCCACTTCATTATCGGCATAAGATTCAATAGTAGGCGAAGGTATTTCTACGTCTTTATGAACCAGGTATCCATTGTGCAGCACATATTCAAAGCGGGCATTACTGATTTTTTCTCCACTTTCATCAAACTTTGGTGCGCGAAACAAAACCCGGTATTTCTGCCACAGGCCGGGATGTTTTTCTGCTTTGGCCAAAGGAATAGCGCCTCCTGTGCTTTTTTGCTTTCTTGAAAGATCCTCCCAATGGTAATAAATGCCACCGCAATCATCAGGCGTCAACAGGTCATCTTCATACGAATCGCGTATCTGCAACTCGTACCTGCTCATAAAGTAGATGCCTGAATTTGAGCCTTTGGGAACCAAAAATTCGACCTCGAATTCCAAGTCGCCGTGGTCGAAAGAAGTAAACAAGTGTGACCCCTCTCCGGCACTATTGCGAACTCCTTTGTCCTCTGGCCGATTGATCAGAATGCCTGATCCACTCTTTGGTTCCAGGTGCCATTCTTTTGAAATATCACTTGAGACAGCTCCACAAACAA
>JBFKOL010000104.1:0-12385 GCA_041628815.1 Saprospiraceae bacterium
GCCCGATTTGTTGAACAGTTCTATGGATGTGAGCGCTATTCTTTTTTTGGTATCTGACATGGTACAAAGGTAATTACTTAAAATGTAATTTCTAATTAAATACACTTATTTAGAATATTTGTTCTAATGTTTGCTGTATATGTCTTTTTTCCGTCGGAATAGCTCCTCTGAAATACGATACTATGCGGCTGTTCGAAGTGAATTATTTACCTTTCACTGAACAATTGTTAACCATGTCAGCATTTTTGGGTGAAATCGTCGGAACGGCCATATTGATTCTATTGGGGAATGGTGTAGTAGCCAATGTAGTTCTGGACAAAACGAAGGGCAACAATTCAGGCTGGATTGTTATCACGTTGGGCTGGGGTATAGCAGTCTTTACCGGGGTATTTATTTCGGCACCGTTCTCGGGAGCGCATCTCAATCCCGCGGTAACCGTAGGCCTTGCCGTGGCGGGCAATTTTCCCCTGGGAAGTGTAGTCCCATACATCTTAGCGCAGATGATCGGCGCCGCTATAGGAACCACGTTAGTCTGGCTGATGTACAGACCGCATTACAGGGCAACAGAAGATTCGGGACTTAAAAGAGCTACTTTTTGTACAACACCCGAAATCCGGACAATCCCGGCTAATTTCTTGAGCGAGATGATCGGAACCTTCGTCCTTGTATACGGGGTCCTGCACGTCGTTGGCGCAAGTGTTGGCGATCAAAGTGCCTCCCTTGGTTCGCTGGATGCCTTACCCGTTGGGCTTGTCGTATTAGTCGTAGGTTTGTCGCTGGGTGGTACCACGGGGTACGCCATCAATCCGGCAAGAGACCTGGCACCCCGCATCATGCACGCCATATTGCCTATAGAAGGAAAGGGAGACAGCGACTGGTCTTATGCCTGGGTGCCGGTCATTGGACCTTTGGCCGGAGGGGTAGTCGCAGCCTTGATGTGGATATATTTAGGATAGAATCCTACGCCGTCTGTCCGCCATCAACTGGAATAACCTGACCGGTTATAAATGCGCTTCGCTCATCGCTTAACCATAGAACAACATTGGCGACATCCGACACTTCTCCATAACGTCCCATGGGAATGGTGCGGATGAGTTTATCCCTTAGCTCTTCCTTCAGACCAAACAATTTTTCAAGCAATGGTGAATTGGTAAAGACAGGACACACAACATTGACGCGAATACCCATCCTGGCATATTCAAGCGCTGCAGTCCTGGTCATTCCCACGACCGCATGCTTGCTAGCCGTGTAGGCCAACTGCCTCGGCAGTCCTCTTATTCCGGCAATGGATGAAATATTGACGATGGCTCCCTGTTTCCTGAGCTCCATCACTTTAAGCTCTTCCTTCATACAATAAAAAACACCATTCTGGTTAACGGCAATCACTTGTTCCCAATCCTCCATGGTGTGTTCTGCCGTCCTGGCGGGTGATTTTCCTCCAATCCCCGCATTGTTGACCGCGATGTCTATTTTCCCATAATCATCGACAATGCGCCGGAATACTCCCTTAACATGAGCGTAGTCACTGACATCGAGCTGATAAAAGTCCGCTTCACATCCTTCATGCTTCAAGAGTTCGCAAGTGTCGACACCTGCCACCTCGTTGATATCTGCAAGTGCGACCTGGGCTCCTTCACCGGCAAATTCTATTGCGCATTGTTTGCCGATTCCTGATGCTCCTCCGGTAATTACAACGACTTTTCCTTCAAATCGCATGACTGCTTATTCAAACATCAATGAGACCATTTCAGCTACACATGCGGGTTTTTCTTTTCCCTCAATTTCCACTAAACACTTCCAAGTAATTTTCGCTCCCCTGGGCGGATAATCTTCGATCGACATAACGGTGAAATGGCATCGCAATTTAGAACCAACGGGTACAGCATTAGGAAACCGTACCTTGTTGAGGCCATAATTCACGCCCATTTTTGCACTCTTGACATGAATGGTGTCTCCTATGAATTTAGGTATCAATGAAAGCGAATAAAATCCATGTGCAACAGGAGCGCCGAAAGGTGAGTGCTTTTTTGCCATTTCTGGATCGGTATGGATCCATTGAAAGTCTTTGGTAGCATGTGCAAATTCATTGACGAGCTCCTGGGTCACTTCAAACCATGTGGCACCTTTAATTTCTCTGCCTATCACGGATTTTAAATCGTTTATACAATCAAATTCCATAATTATCAATTGCTGTGCTCTAAGATAATAACGCCACGCGAACAGTAATAACGATTAATTGACGAGAGCCAGTAACGACTAATTGGAAGAAGTAGTCTCCTGGGTACGCTTCTTACGGGTATAGTACTTTGGATGGACAATCAATAATCCAAATGACTCACATCCTTCTTTGGTATGTTTGGCGTGATGAGATCCATGCGCCCGCAAAACCGCACGCGAATATTTGTTGTCCAACTGTTTAAACCACTTAAACCGTTGATGAATATATACGTCGTGAATGAGAAAATAGATGAGGCCATACATCGAAATGCCAATACCGATGAACAAGAGGAAACGATAGTCGGCATAAAGGCTACCAATCATATAACATGCGGCACTCGGGATGGCAAACACGAGAAAGAACCGGTCGTTCTTTTCCCAGAATCCTTGTTTTTCATATTTCGGCCGGTGGTGATCCTCATGCCAATTCCATAAGGCCCCATGCATAAGATATTTATGGGCAGACCAGGCCACGAATTCCATTCCGATAAAGGCCCCTATAGTGCATAATATGTATAGAAGGACAGGACTCATGATGCAAAGGTATTTATTTAGTGGTCATCCAGTGAAATCCGGGTAGTACTTTCGGAATACTTACTGCGGACCAATGGCAATTCAACAAAAAAATCCGTGCCGCGGTTCTCAATGGATTCAAAATAAATTCTTCCTCCTATAGCATCAATCATATTCGCCGAAATGGCCAGCCCCAAACCGGACCCACTGGATTTGGTTGTGAATTTCGGTTTGAATATCTCCTCGCGCATGGCATCGGGTATGCCGCATCCATTGTCCCGGACCCTAATGATCGCCTTGTTTCCTTCACTGTACAATTTGAGTTCGATCATTCCTTTGCGGTCTTCGGGTATGGACTGCATGGAATTTTTTACCAAGTTGTTGAGCACCCGAAGGAGGTGATTTTTGTCTGCATAAACACCCAGGTCATCTATTGGTTCGATCAGGTTGATATCCATATCTTCTCTCTTCCTGAACAAGTCATGAATGGTCTCCACGATGTCGTTCAGCAAGATTCGTTCATTATTGGCTTTTGGGAGGCTGCCGAAACTGGAAAACTCATCGGCAATCTGGCGGAGGTTTTCAATTTGATTCATCAATGTCTCGCACATACGAAGGGTTACGACCTCCGTTTCTTCAGGTCTTAGCCGAATGGTGTTTTGAAGATGCTGAAGGCTGAGTTTCATGGGTGTCAGTGGATTCTTGATCTCATGGGCCACTTGTTTGGCCATTTCTCGCCAGGCACTGTCTCTTTCCGTTCGCGCCAACAGAATGGCATTATCCTGTAATTTATCGATCATGTGATTGTATTCATTGATCAAGTTTCCGATCTCATCGTTGCTGTCCCACTTTATCTTTTCATTGTCCTTGTTCAGTTTTACCGCTTTGAGTGTGTTACCGAGTTCGATCAAAGGATTCCTTATATACTCGGCGAGGCTCATGGATATCGCAAAACCTATCAGGAAAAGAAAAACATAGGTATTCAGCAACGCCTGGATGAAGGTGGTGCTGAGCTGGCCGCTTAACTGGACATGGTATACCGACACCACTCCTATTCCTACAAAGGAGAACAACAAAGTCAGCAGGATAGCGAGCTGAATGCGGTTGCGCAATTGTCTTCGGTGGCTGAAATTGAAGTCCCACGATAGAGGCAATAGATTGATCTTGCCGTTCACAAGGGCCAATATTAGCATGAACAAAGCACATAGAATAAAGGTGTAAGAGAAAAAGCTGAATGCATTCAGCAGCGGAATATCATCTCTGTAAGGCATCGATGATCTGAGTTCGGTATGAAATACCGTTAAAGTGATGAAAGAACCAACTACAATCATCCATACCACTGACCAGGTAATGCCGGGATGCCTCATATCTGCAAATAAATCCATCAAAAGAAAATAGATGCATCCGCAGAGGAGAGCTATTCCGGAAGTTTCAAAATCACTGGATAGGGCCAATACCATAATCGTTATGGTCAGCGCGTAAAACACAAGTCGCTCCCGCACTGAAATGTAAATAACTTGTGATCGGACTATTTCGTAGATGATCAGATGAACCCCAAAAAATGATAGGATGACCACCCCCAGCATGATTAATTCCAGGGGTTGACCCATGACGACGCCCTGGATGGATATCCATTCGGACGTCACCATTCCGTGTATTCCGATCATCAAAGATGCCAGCAGTGCTGCAGGGGTGATCCACGCCAGGTATCCGGACCATGTGGGACTCACGAATTTATCGGTGGATGGAAAAGCGAGAGACAGGGGGAAATAAAGAAATATCCCCAGGGACCATTCAGCATGACCTGTGAATACGGCAATTGTTACAGTTAAGGCGATCAGAAGGAATAAAAACACAATCTTCCCGAAAATTAGGTATAATATTAAATATAGTTATAATGTGAAACTTGCAAGGTATATTTTGGCATTATACATTTAACGTGCATCGGTCCCCATCGCTCCACCTATGAGGAGGAGAGGAAAGTCCGGACAACGTAGAGCACCGCACCGCCGAAATGGCGGGCCGCGCTGAAGGGCGTGGACAGAAAGTGTCACAGAAACAATACCGCCCCTCCGGCGTATAGCCTGAAGGGTAAGGGTGAAATCGTGCGGTAAGAGCGCACGTCCCGCCTGGGCAACCGGTCGGGGGGATAAACCTTGCGGGTTGCAATGCCACGTACATCCTGATCTGCCTAAGGCAGGGTAGGGTTGCTCGCCTGAGTTTCAGGAGGGGTCGGCAGCACAGATAAATGATGGGGCTTCGCCTTGTGCGGAGAACAGAATCTGGCTTACAAGATGCACTTTTTTAAACAAGGGGGTCTTCATGTGAAGATCCTCTTGTTCGTCAATTCAGATCGGTCGTTTCTCCCAGCGCAAAACTGAAGCTGAACCTGAGTGTGTTATCCAGGGGGCTGCGTTGTGTATTGGTCGGTGCCAGGTAGGAAATATCGATTCCAAAGACATTGTATTTGAGACCCAGTCCCACCGTAATGTACTGCCTGTCTCCTTTAAGAGGATGTTCATAGTAATAGCCTGTCCGCACTGCAAATTGGTTATTGTACCAATATTCAACACCAAATGATGTGGTCCATTCTTTTAATTCTTCGCTGAATCCACCAGGTGCATCGGTGAAGGAACCAAAAATACCTGAAAACATACTTTTCTCCCGGTAATCAGCCTTACCATCGCCGTCTGTATCGTAATCGGGGTGATCTGAAGGGATTGGGGTAGGTACCAAAAGCTTGTTAAAGTCAAGGCCTATGGTTAGTGAATTGAAATCATCGATATTCATTTTATAGGCTGCCCCTATGCCCAGGTTGGCCGGTATGAATTCTTTGTCACTTTCATTGGTGTATGTGATTTTGCTTCCCAGGTTGTTGAGGGCCAGTCCTATAGAAAGGTTGTTTCCGGGCCCTTGAAGGTCGGGATTGGAATTGTAATAGACTGAAATATCCGCTGCAAATGCCGTCCCTGCCGTAATATCCACTCCCTGCACCTGCTGTCCGGAGGCGAGGTTGGAGTAAATAAACTTACCACCGATTCCCGCAGAGAAATTGTCGGTAAGCTTTCTGGCATAAGCCATACTCAACTCAAACTCGCGCGGTCGTCCGCTACCTGTTGGATTCCCGTTGATATCTGTAAAATTAATGTCACCCAGCGAGAAAAAGCGAATACTCGCCCCGAAGGTTTGTAAGTCATCAATTCTTTTATATAATGAGCTGTAAAGCAGGTAAACATCAGTCAGCCCAAGGTTTCGCAACCACGGTGTATAGGTCGCACTGATATCCATGTCGCGCTCGGCAAAAGCCAGTTTGGAAGCGTTGTAATGCAGAGAATAAGGGTCAGCAGATGTGGCCAAGCCTACGTCACCCATGCCGCCACCACGTGCATCGGGAATGATTCGAAGGAAAGGTACAGCAGACAACAGGGTATTGGGGACACACTCACCATTTACATCGGCTACACATCCTTTAGATGGATCCCAAAATTGGGCTTGAGAAGGACTCAGATGCAATGCAAACAAAAACAACAAGCCCAGGCGTAAAAGTGATTTCATTCTTTCAGAAAATTTAGATATAGACAAGAACTGCCTAAATGTTATAATTATTTTAAAATCATCATTTTTTCGAATCCGCTAAAGAAGTCTCCATCGTCGAGTTCTGCAACGATTCGAAACAAGTACATACCGTCTGGCAGATGACCGAAAGAGTCGCTGAACGTCAGATCGTCAACAGTCCCGTTTTGTGAAATCACTCTCTGACGGGATGTGAAGGAAAGACGTCCTAACATATCATAAATCTCAATCCGGGCCGCAAAACTCGCAATTCCCAGCGAATGATTAAAGCGAAATGTCGATTGATCTTGAGTTGGATTGGGAAAAACCGTCAAATTGCTGAACGTTTGGGCCTTTTTTGAGTTTACTTCAAACGTTACAGTAGCCTCTCCAGCTTGATTGGCCACGTCAAAAACCACCATCTTCAGATGGTGCATACCCTCGGCCAATTCCCTAAGTTGGAAAACGACTTTTCCGCTTGTTCCATCGTTGAGAGACGGTTCAAACCTCCCGGTTAGGTATATGGTGTTGTTTCTGTCTCCATCAAGCACGGCCGCCATCTCATGCCCTATGCCGGCACTGCTCAAGTTGATTCCGGTGTCATCGATTACCCTGGCCACCACTACCGGGTTGGGGCCTGTGATGATCCGGTCATTCGAATCCTGGCCATCTAATTCCAATGTCACCACCGGTGGGGTATCGTCTGCGACAGGTTTGGTTCCGGCACCTCCGATCCAAAGAGATTCGGTGGCCCCGGCAGCATCGCTACCGCCTGTTCCTGTAGCGTAATAGGCAATTCTGGAAGGCCCAAACTTGTAATCGATGTCGAGAGGGACTACCCATTCTGTTTTGAACTTTCCTTTTTCCACGACTGCTTTACCCCTGAAAAGAATATTTTGCTGTATTTCAAACGATTTCTTGAAGCTGCCAGGATCATTTCTCAATGTAGTCACCGTACTGGCTTTGTCGTAGACCATTACATCCACCTCACCGTGAAAATCATCAACGAGTTGACCTGTATGATCAATTACGATGCCTTCCAGGGAAACTCTGTCCAATGCGCCGACGGTGTCCACTGCAATCCCCTCTGTCGGCAGCTTTCCATTGATAGAGGTGGTGCGAATCTGCCACAGTGGGAGGGCCAGCTGCATGCTGGGATCTCCAATCATGAGAAACTTTCGCGAATTGATGTTTTGTTCTTTGTTTTTGGCCCTGACAAAAATATCACCAAGTGCGGGGCGCCCATCCGTTCCCGATTCAAATAACTCCTGGAAAACACTTCTAGTAAGTCGGAAATTCTTTGATGCAAAGACAGAACGCACGGTAGTAAACAAAGCAATAGCGCCACCGGAAGGATTGAGAAATACTGCTTCACCAGCCGTGGTGATGGAAGGGTCATCAAAACCAGTAAAAGAACATGTGGCGGTAATGATCAGGGGAAGTCGACTGAAATTGGTCCACGAATCGACGTCGTCCAGATGAAGAACGCGTTCTTGTGACCATCCCCGAGGACCTCCGTGACCCAGGTAATTGACGACCGCCACTCCTTCATTGATCAATTGGGTCAATTGTGCATTGGCTGCAGGATAGCGGTTTCCACCCGGGGTACTCACCTGGGGAAAAGCGTCCCAATAGATTTTTTGCTGGTGGAAAAGCGGATTTCTGTCTTTTACTTCCCGAGCGATCTGGTCGGCATCGTTTAGGTGTAAATTGTTGTCTTCATCGTCCGCAAGAAAGGCGATCCGTGTCCGCCAGATGCCTCTGGTCTTTGCGTCTTTGTCGTAATGCACTATCTTGTCGACCACGGCTTTGGCTTCTTGCAAAGTTCGCACAGGAATTCGACCTACAGCGATGTCGAGATCACCATTCAATTCGCTGTGCTCCTGGTCATCTAAAAGACCGTAAAAGTCATCCGATGGAAAAGCCAGCAAGGGATCAAGTGATTCCCTGGTTTCATAAGTGGGCACAAAATTTTCAAAATCCAGTGAAGCATCTATCCCTCGATAGTCATACGACGCATCACCGAATAACAGTAAATAACGGAACCCGGGATCCTTCAGCCACAGATCCCTGCAAAAATTTCGAATGGCACCTGGATCACGGCGACCACTGCCATAAGCGTTGAATACCTGGGAAACTTCCACCGTTTTTATTTTCAAGCCGGAATGTTTCCCGCGATGTTCTGCCAATCTCATTACCTGGTTCTTAAAGGCCTCGTGATAGATGATCAACATATCTGCCCCGTCTATGGCATGAATATCCTGGTGGTTTACGACTTCAGCCATTTTGGGAATGGGCAAGTCTTCAGGATCAAAGGCAAGGATGTTCCTCGGACCGTCATGGCAGGCAATATCAAGAAGAGATCCTTCTCTGAGACCAACGACTTCTACTGGTCTTATTGGGTTTGTGACGTCCCATATAACGGGAGTTCTACCTCCGGTTTCTATTCGCATTTGTTCACAAATGGTTCCACCGTTTTGACGGTTGGTGAATTTCAGCAATCCACCCCGGTATTGCAACCTGCGCTCGGAAGTAAGTTTTGCGAAATCCAACCAGGCTCTGGCATTCTCTGCATTCTTCTGAAAGGATATACCCAATCTTTGATCGCTCGACCATTGGCCGCTGACCGAGAGTTGTGCAACGCGCGCATGACGAGCCTCTACATCACCGATATCAACAGGCAGCACTGAAACCGCTGCGCTTTTACTGTTCAGATCGAGACTCAAGTCTTCTTCCTTGTTGCTCCGAACGGCAACTTCGGCAACCAGGACGACTTCTTTGCCCTCTACCCAATCTTCTGTGTGAAAAAAAGATGATACATCAAGAAAACCAAGGTTGCTGATTTCTTGCCCGAACCATTGTTGACCCGATCCCTGGGCCACTGGGTGAATACCCAGGAGATTGACCCGATCTTCATGGTAAAACTGTTCGTCGGAGAATACGGTGCATCCCCCGGTCTCCTGTGTAGTCCTGTATTCCACACGAACCGGGGAGGAAGTGGCACCGCCAATCTTAATGAATACAAAATTTTGATCCGCGAAGGGATTCTTGATATTCTGGGTACTGCCAGTCGTCTCGTCCCAGCGAAATTTGTCCGGGGAAGAGGCGTAAATCACCATATAATCCGAAGCACCTAACGTTCCGGAATTTCCACCATTAAATGCTACAGCAAGCTCTTTGAGACCCGGGAGGTCATCAAATGATTCGGTCAGCGGGCCACCCGCGTCGCCAAAAACCCTGATCCTTTGCTTATCAAGTTCGGTAATGGATAAGCCGCTTTGCGAAGCGAGCCATGCACCCGGGATCTTGAATACGCCACCTTTTCCCACGGGTACTTTGAGGACGAGTCCGTCCGTGAATACATGGGGCATTTGGGCCTGCCCGGGATTCCACGCTGCAACAATTGCTGCACACAAAACGTATACATATAGCGTCGGGAAGTGAATAATGGACATGCTAACCCTGATGTGTTATGAAAACCTGTTGGCTAAATTAAATCCATATTTGCAACGATGCTTGATAATAAGTATTATTGAATGTCGGTCAATCTGAGCAATTGAAAGTTAAGTTTTGGATATTGGTGGTGAGTTGTCTTGTGGGCGTACGCGCTGCCATAGCCCAGGATCCGGTATTCAGTCAATTCTACAATGCTCCTATCCAGCTCAATCCGGGTCTCGTGGGCCTGACTCAAACGGCCAACATCAGTATTAATTATCGAAATCAATGGCCCGGGTGGCCACAGGCATATACGACCTATGCCGCATCCTATGACCGGTTCTTCGATTACCTGAACTCAGGACTCGGAGTGCAGGTGCTTTCAGACAATGCTGGTGACGGCATCCTGGTAACCAATAAAATCAGTGGTGTCTATGCCTACCGGCTTCAACTCAACCGTAAATTCCAGGCGCGCATAGGCCTCGAAATGACCGCTGTACAGTCCAGGTTGGATTGGGACAAACTTATCTTCTTAGATCAAATAGGCATTAACGGAGAAAGCGGGTTTCCCGGAATGACGGTCTTACCATCGAGGGAGGTGGCACCTGCCGACCTGAATAAAATATACTTTGACATCTCAATGGGAGGTGTGGTTTTTAGTGAAAATTATTACGTTGGATTTTCACTCAAACACTTAAACTCACCAAACGATCGTTTTGAATCTGAAAATTCCGGAGTTTATTCGGGACTTCCTCTCCGCATGTCTGTACACGCGGGTTGGGAAATAGATCTGGACGGGTACAATAATGAAGGTTTTGGCTCGTTTATTGCTCCGAGTGTTTTATTGGTGAGACAGTCTGATCTCAGCCAGCTGAATGCAGGTGGCTTGTACAATAAGGAGAATTTTTTTGTAGGATCCTGGTTGCGCTATGATTTTTCCAACATCGACGCGATGATACTTTCGGTTGGGTGGCGCACGGAGTGGTTAAAGTTATCTTACAGCTTTGATCTTACCCTTTCTTCGGCATTGGTCACACGTACGACCGGAAGCCACGAAATAGGGGTACTGCTCAATTTCGGGGGTCTTAAACAAAAGAAATCCAGATACGAAGACTGTTTCAATATTTTCAGATAATTATAACCCATAATGATTCGCATTTCTTTTGTTCTCTTGCTTTCGATGAGTTTGCTTTCCAGCTGCTTCATTAAAAAAGGAGGTGGTGATGGTCGCTCCAACGCAACGGGTTGGAAATACAACGACACCGAATGGGGAGGATTCGAAAAACTTGACTACGAAGGTCAAATAACAGCTCCCAACATGGTCCTTATTCCCGGAGGTACATTCACTATGGGTCTGACGGACCAGGATGTGACCTATGAATGGAACAACATACCAAGGAGAGTGACCGTGGGTTCCTTCTACATGGACGAGACAGAAATTTCCAACATACACTGGAGAGAATACGTCTTTTGGCTCGAGACGCGCTACGAGTCGTTTCCTGAAGTGGCACAGGATGCTTTGCCGGACGAAAAGGTTTGGTACGATGAGCTTTCTTACAATGATCCGTTGGTAGAAGCCTATTTCCGACATCCCGCCTATGACGATTATCCCGTGGTAGGTGTCAGTTGGGAACAGGTCCAGGATTACTGTAAATGGCGTACGGACCGAGTGAACGAAATGATCCTCATAGAACGCGGCATTCTCAATCCTACCCCGGACCAGAAGGATTCCGATGTATTCGACACGGATTCTTACTTGGCGGGGCAATACGAAGGTAATGTACGGAAAAACCTTCCCGATGTTAGGACAGGCGGAGAACGGTCTGTAAGGGCGACGGACGGAATACTGATACCTGACTTCAGGCTACCGACAGAGGCAGAATGGGAATATGCAGCGTTAGGTCTTCAGGGTAACCTGACCAATCCAAAAGATGAATTGATATCAGACAGACGCTATTATCCCTGGGATGGTAAATCTCCTCGATATCAAAAACGTACCAAGGACCAGGGCAGGATGCTGGCTAACTTCAAGAGAAGCCGGGGAGATTACATGGGTACCGCTGGCAATCTCAATGATAATGCATCTGTTCCAGCTCCTGTCAAATCATTTATACCGAACGATTTTGGCCTCTATAACATGGCAGGCAATGTAGCAGAATGGGTCCAGGATGTATACCGGCCACTGACGAGTGTTACATTGCGTGATGCCGAAAATCACGACCTTAACCCGTTCCGGGGTAACGAGTACAAAGAGATCATCAAGGACGAATATGGAAACTACCTGGAGAAGGATTCATTGGGTCGCTTGAAATACAGGTATATTTCTGACGAAGAACTGGAAGGTAGAGAGAATTACAGGGTAGGAGATGCCCGTAATTACCTGGACGGCGATGACGATTACGTCAAGTACAACTATGGTAAGTACACGCTTATCAACGATAAGTCCCGAGTGGTAAAAGGCGGATCATGGGCCGATAGATTGTTCTGGCTTTCTCCGGGTACGCGCGACTTCAAGGATCAGGATAAAGCCTCCAGGACCATTGGGTTTCGCTGCGCCATGGCACGGTTGGGTGGAGCCCAGGGAAATGAGGATACCGGGGGGCACATTTTCAAGGAAAAAGGACAAAAGGTCAAAAGAAAATATAAGTAAGCCCAGTGGCTTACGACA
>JBFKOL010000105.1:0-12292 GCA_041628815.1 Saprospiraceae bacterium
GACTCCACCAAAAGATTGCTTTTTGCCGTTTTTGTGCATCCAATAATTTTTCCATTTGGGACCACGCCTCTGGATTGTACTCGAAATCATACTGTTCAGATCCCTTTTGAAACAATCGCTCAAATTCTTTATCTCCAAAATGATCAAACATGGCGCGTGTTTAATTCTTTAGCAATCATCTCCTTCAATTTGGCTTTAGCCCTTGTCAGGTTCGATTTGGAGGTGCCTTCAGATATGCCCATTTTCTCGGCAATCTCTTTGTGTTTGAATCCATCAATTACGTAGAGATTGAAAACTGTCCTATATGAACTCGATAGGCTCTGGACCATGGCAATGAGTTCCTTGTAATGAATCCTGCTGAGAATGTTTTCAGTTGTGGGATGAATCAATGAATCATCGTAGCCTGCTTCACGGGAAAAACGCTTTTGTTGTCGCAGGAAATTGATGGCTGCATTGATGACAATTCGTCGAAACCAAGGTTTAAAGGACTTCTGACGATCAAACCTTTTGATATTTGTAAACGCCTTTAAAAATGCATCATTCAATACGCTGATCGCCTCCTGTTCTGAGTCTACATACCTGATGGCAATGCTCATTCCATACGGATAATAGATCCGGTACAATGCATTTTGATGAACTCTATTTTCGGCAATGCAACCATCAAGAATCCTGTCAAATTCGGAAACATCTCCCGCTGGCATATGTTATATTCTCTTATTCAATACAATCCGACCGACGAAAAAGCTGCGTTGGTTATCGAATTTAAGAACTTCGTAAGACAGGCCGTGTCAAACAGGTAGGTCCGCCTCCACCGTAAACACTGATATGCCTTCCTTTATAGACAAGGACTTCACAACCCATTTTTTCCAAGGCGCCCCGGGTTTTTGGCAGATCATCCAACATCAAACACTTCCTTGGTGCCAGGGCCAGAACATTACAGGCCATTTTCTCAAATTCGCCATGATGAACATCTATAAGTTCATAGCCTAAATCAAACAAGTAGTTTCTGAACCATACGGACATCAATGGAGAATATACAACAGCCAGATCCTTGTCAACAGGACTAAATATAGACATAAGATGAAAGACATCCGATGGACCTTTATGATGCGGCAGGTCGACTCTTAAGCAGGATATGCCATGGGGTTGTAATAGAGTCGACAATTGAACAAATCCCTCCGCATTCGTACGATAACCATTTCCAACCGCCAAAATATTATCGGCTATCCAGGCCACATCACCTCCTTCAAGCAATCCTTGTTTGGTAATACTTCCCAATACCGGGATACCCGACTTTTTATACAAACTTTCGTGATTAACCGGTTCAAAGCGCCTATTTTCCTTACCCATACGACAAAGCACCACTCCCGCATCAGTCACAACGGAGGCGTCACGGCAATAAATAGCATCAAGCGTATCGGCTTTATCAGCGGGAAAGATGTCCACCTCCGTGCCATTATCAAGGATGATTTCAACAAATTTTTGGTATTCAGCTACAGCTTTAAAGTAATCCGGAGGAGCAGAAAAGTGGAGATCTCTCCACTGGTTCTTAATATTTCTTGGGCCGCGGAAACATCCTTCAGCGGGTTTGAGAAAGACTTTCTTTAAATGACCAAATTCATTTTGCGATGTCATAAGGTTTTCGAATAACTTGTCGACCGTTTGGAACTGTCGGCAAGTTAAATCATGGACCTTCCAATTCAAAACGCCAAGCGATCAAAACCTCACTTTGGCCATGGCCTTCCATTTTTGTCCAGTTTTGTCACTTTTTTTGGAGAAAGACGTAGACCGGAATGCCGAGACACAACAATATAAATCCCAGGTAAACGACCTGGGCCCCGGAACCCACTACAGCGAACATTGAAAAAGTAAAAGCGGCAAAGCCAACCCATAGTCCGGATTTTGCGAAAGGCCTGCCTGTGCCTGACCATTCTTCCCGAATAAAGACGGCGGATGAAAAAAGGTAAGGGACAAGTACAGCCAAGGTTGAAAGAAGGATCATGTATTCAAATGCTTTGGCCAGTCCTTTGGTGTAGTTGGTCAGCATTAAAACTGATATCAATACGCTCGAAATAACAAGACCTACGCCTGGTACGGCAAAGCGGTTTAGTCTTCCGAAAGCAGAGGGAAAAAGACCGTCGGATGCTGCAGCGAGAGGGATCTGACCTTGCATCATGATCCAACCATTCAGCGCTCCTAAAGTGGAAACGATAGCTCCAAGCGCCACCCAGGATCTGGCCGAGTGGCCCCAAATTACTTCTGCCGCATCGGCAAAAGGGGCCGTGGAGTTGGTGAGCTCATCTGGAGAAAGAAGGCCCATTACGGCCATTGTGCTGAGAATATATACGACTGCAGCGATAATGGTTCCTGCCCATGTAGCTACCGATATCCCTTGAGCACCAGACTGAATCTCTCTGGCTGGTATGGTGGCACATTCAATTCCTAAAAATGCAAATAGGGTCAACGTCGTAGAAGCCATAATGCCCGAGAGTAAAGTCTCATCACCTTGTATAACAGGTGCGAAATTCGACCAGTTGATCATCCATATCCCTGCAAAAGCAACAGCCAACAAGGGTATGATTTTAAGGATGGTGGTCACCAGCTGAAAACTTCCTGCCAACTTTAATCCTTTTAAATTGATGGCCGTGACAGTCCAAACAATGCCGAGCGCGGTGAAAATGGCAATTAGGGGGTTCGTTTTCACAGCAGCAAAAAACTCTCCTAAGTAACTAACGAGAGCCACAGTAATGGCGGCATTGGTACACCAAATTGAAATCCAATAACCCCAGGCCACCCAAAATCCTGCAAAGTCACCAAAGCCACGACGGGTATATGCATAGGGACCACCATCCAGTGTCCATTTACGAGATAGCGACGCAAAAACCCTGGCCAATGCAAGAGCGCCCAAAGCCGAAATGAACCAACCTACGATGCCCAGTCCTCCATACTTGCCAAGGGATGATGGAAGCAGGTATATACCTGAACCAATAACATTGCCAAGTACAAGCGACATGGCCATCCATCGGTTTAATCTTCCATTGGGGTTTGTACTTTGCAAAATTGAACGGTTGGTCAAAAGTGAATATCTTGACATTGATAGGCTGGTGAATATAATCCTTTTAACCATAAAGGCATCCTGCGTAAAGAGAAGACCGGTATGGATAATTTAAGGCTACTACTTCTGCAGACAAGGGTAAATCCCGTCATGATCGGTATCGAACGAGAGAACTTTCTGCAATTCTTGCGTATTTCGTCTGACCAACTTGATACACTTGACCTTTACAGGACACCTCGGTTTGATCCGGCTATAATCGACCAATACGATGGTTTCTTTATGGGTGGACTTTCAGATGACCCGTCAAACTCGGCAGTGATTGATGAAGAAATATTTCCCTTTTTACAGGGGCTTGGGGATCTGTTGAATCGCGCCGAAGAGAAGAATATCCCGGGCCTTCTCTCATGCGGTGGGTTTATGCTTGGCTCGCATCTGCTGGGTGCCAAGGTCATCTTAGATCCGGAACAATTCGAGATGGGGGTTTATGACATTTTTCTCACGACAGAAGGCCAATCGGATCCTCTTATGCGCTCCCTACCGAACCCGTTCAAAATGATCAGTGGACACAGGAAGAGCCTGGAGGCACTACCTCCGGGATGTATTTTACTGGGGAGGTCATCACGGTGTGGCGTTCATATTTTTAAAAGACAAAAAAGCAGGATTTACGCCTTCCAGGGGCATCCTGAGATCACTTGCGCCCAATTGAAAAGCCGCGTAGAGCCGTATAAGGACAAATACTTTGAAGACCGGGAGGCTTTCGAGCGCGTAATAAATATGAATGAAGATACGTCTGCAGCTAATGGGTTGTTACAACGTTTTATCGACCAAGTGGTCTATCCGTCCCCATGATGGACTTTAAAATTGATTTTCTTTCCTGTCGATACGACCACAAATAACATGACTATTCCGGCCCAAAATGAAGTCAGGAATATCCCCGACAAGGCAGGCCAATCTGTTGTTTCACCCTTGCCGGATAGAAAAGAAAGCCCATAGAGGGAGATAAAAAATGCCAGCCTGCAGAACAGGCTCATCACCGAATGAAATGTCGCTCGCTGACCATGGTCAATTGATGGTGTAATGATCGAATTAACAGGTGCCTTTACTGCCGCCCAGGAGGCACCACGGAACAATATCAAACCTATCAGGACCGGATGTAAAAAAGAACCCAGGAGACCAATGACGGTTATGATCATGGCCATAGAGAAAATAAAAAAGGGAAAGAACCCAACTTTCCTGGCCCAAATCATACTTTTTCCAGCTACTAAGGCACTGACGAATCTCGTCAACGCATACAACATTCCTGATACAATGGGTGCCGATGAACCCCAGAGCATCGACTCTCTATCCAATAGATCCAAATAAGGTTGGTAAAATTCATAGGGAATGTGAATCAAGGAAAACAAGCCAACATTAAAGAAAAAAATCCAACGCAGCAAAGGAATAGAAAGATAGCCGAGGCTCTTTTTCACCTGTTGCGCCACGTGCAACGCCTGGCTGGACGATTCTGAGGAATTCTCAGGTTCCCTCAAAAAAAGTACAATTATTAAAGCGGCCGCCGCAGCCACCAATGAAAGCCCATATGCTGCCTTCAAAGAAAAGTGGCCAATGATTCCTCCTGCCATAGCGGCTAATCCTCCAGACAAGAGCGCCCACCTGTTGATTGCTGCTTCACGGTCTCCATATTCATGTTCCAGTCCATTGTCTTTCAATGATTCATAGTGAAAGACAGTGTTCGTCCCTGAGGTAAAAGCCATAAATCCAGCAAAACCCAACTGACCAAAGGCAAATGAGGTAAAATCGTCTCCGGCCATGAACAGTACAATGGAAAAACATAACAGAACGGCACCTATTAAGAGTGTGATTTTCCGGCCGAGGACATCTGAAAAATAGCCGGTAGGTACTTCCAGGATCACCACTGAAATGTAGTACAGGGCTTCCAGGAGTATGATTTCTCTTAAAGAGAGGTAATCATCAAAATAGAGGAAAAAGATGGGGAGCCAAGTCAGGAAAGAACTCAACGAATAATACCACCCATAAAGTCGGACGTTCCTGTTCAATGGTTTTGGGTGACGAACTGTCGAAGAAATTGCTCTAAATGCCCGAAAGCAGCATCGATTCCTCCCGGATCCTTACCCCCCGAAGTGGCAAAAAAGGGCTGACCTCCACCTCCACCCTTGATGTGCCCCGACATCTCCCTGATAAGATTTCCGGCATTCAACTTGCCTTTCGCCAGGTCGCGGTCTATGGCCAAAAGGAGGTTGACCTTGTTGCCATTGGTCAAGGATAAGCAAACTACTGCATGATCCCTGGCCTTTAAAAGATCATAGGCCAGCGTTTTGGCACCGTCCATGTCCATATCCATCAATTTTGATTTCAAAAATTGAATGTCGCCCACTTGAGTAAATTTCTCAATCAAAGTCTCTTTCAAACTTCGGATTTTGTCTGTCTTGTACCTCATCAATTCCTTGTCCAACTCCTGTTTCTCTTCCAAAATTTTATTGAATTTTTTGATAGCTGGAGTTGGTACAGGAGTTGGACTTGGTGATGATAAGGCAATTGATTCTTTGATTAAATTCAATTCATTGATCATGTTGTTTATATATGTCATCGCAGCTTCTGCTGTCATGGCTTCTATCCGCCTTATCCCGGCTGCAATGGCCGATTCACTCTTGATTTTGAAAAGGCCAATTTCGCCTGTCGCCTCTACATGACAACCCCCGCATAATTCTACAGAATAGGAGGGATCAAAGGTGATGACGCGTACCCTGTCACCATATTTTTCTCCGAAGAGCATCATGGCTCCGGCTTCCTTTGCTTTTTCTATGGGTACTGCCCTTTCTTCTCTTCTGAGAATATTTTCTCTGATGCGTCTGTTGACTATTTCCTCGACCCTAGCAATCTGTCCCTCCGTCATTTTCTCAAAATGTGAAAAGTCAAACCGAAGGTACTTTTCGGTGACAAGGGATCCCCTCTGCTCTACGTGATTTCCCAATACCTCACGTAGAGCGGCATGCATAAGGTGGGTTGCTGTATGGTTGTTTTCTATGAGCTGTCTCCTGTAAGCGTCGATTTCCGCTTTTGCCTCCACAGACGGTTTTTTTGGCATCCTGTCGACGAAGTGTATGATGAGTTCATTCTCTTTTTGTGTGTCAAGGACTCGAATTTTTTCATCGCCAAATGTAAGGAATCCCGTATCTCCTACTTGTCCACCACTTTCTGCATAGAAAGGTGTTTTGTCCAGGACCAGCTGGTGGATCTTCTTGCTTTTCTCAGAAACTGTGCGATGTTTTATCACCTTAACTCCTTTGACCGACTGCCTGTCGTATCCCACAAATAGAGATTCAGATCCAACGTGCACCGGGCTCCAGTCACCGGCTTCGCGGTGGGCATCGGCCCTCGAACGATCCTGTTGCTCTTTCAGGGCTTCCTCAAACCCTTTTTCGTCTACCTGCCACCCTTGTTCCGTGCCAATCAACCTGGTCAGATCGATGGGAAAACCATAGGTGTCGTAGAGCTCAAAAGCAACTTTCCCGTCGAGCTTCCCATGTGCTACTTCGATCTGAGACAATCTCCGCAGACCGGACTCCAATGTCCTCAAAAAGCTCTTTTCTTCTTCGAGTATGATCTTTGAAACGAATTCAGCCTGGTCTTTCAGCTCTGGAAATGTGTCTTCAAAGTAGGATGCCAGGAACGGGACCATTTGGTACATGAGTGGTTCCTTGAACTCAAGAAAACTGAAATAGTAGCGCACCGCTCTCCTGAGAATTCGGCGCACCACGTAGCCTGCACCCGTGTTGGAAGGGAGTTGGCCATCGGCAATCGTAAAGCTGACAGCCCTGGAATGATCTGCTAACACCCGGAAGGCTACATCTTTTTTCGATTCCCTGTCATATTTCCCGGTATATTTTTTACCTGTTGTTTTTTCAATCCAGCTAAAAAACGGAGTGAAAAGATCCGTATCATAATTAGATTGCTTACCCTGAACCGCCATACATAGTCGCTCGAATCCCATCCCAGTGTCCACGTGTTTGGCAGGAAGTTCTACCAAACTTCCATCGGACTTTCGGTTGAATTGTATAAAGACCAGATTCCATATCTCAACGACAAGGGGATGGTCCTTGTTGACGAGCAACTGCCCTGCTATTTTTCTTCTCTCTTCAGTGGATCTCAGGTCTATGTGAATTTCTGAACATGGACCACAAGGTCCGGTGTCACCCATCTCCCAGAAATTGTCTTTCTTGTCAAAGTATAGTACACGATCTTCAGGCAATATCTGTTTCCAAAGTCGAGCGGCTTCCTGGTCAGGCTCGAGATTCTCTCCTTGATCACCGCCGAATACGGTCGCATACAACCTGTCGTCTTCCAGTCCGTATTGTTTTGTCAATAACTCCCAGGCCCAGTCGATGGCTTCTTTTTTGAAGTAATCACCAAAAGACCAGTTTCCCAGCATCTCGAACATGGTGTGGTGGTAAGAATCAATGCCCACTTCTTCAAGATCGTTGTGCTTCCCGGATACACGCAAACATTTCTGGGTGTCGGCTATACGCCTATGTTTCGGAGTTTTGTTTCCCAAAAAATAATCCTTGAACTGGTTCATTCCGGCATTGGTAAACATTAATGTCGGGTCATCCTTATTCACGATTGGGGCCGATGGAATTATTTTATGCCCCTTTGATTCGAAGTATTCAAAAAACTTTTTTCGTATTTCCTTTGCCTCCATGATCATTCAATATTCACGCGGTCGTATGTACTGACTAAAGTGTTCTTTTTTGACCTTTCTTCCACATAACCAACGTTTTATCAATTCAATGAATCTTTTATATGATCACTTTGAATTTGCGTGGATTATATTTGGTCATAAGGTTTGTGATGCTTACCTTTGAATCATAATTCCCGCGAGCAATCATATCCGATTTTTCGAGTCCCAAAAGTACTATTAAAGAAGATAATCGACACTCGATGAGTAGAGAAATGTATGTTTTCAACCATTCAAGCCTGACTTACGAGAAGGTTGAAACCACACTGCAGCAGAGAATTATTAAAGGTCTCAGGTATATCAGCGCTGTATTTTTTACAGCGCTTCTCCTTTTTGTATTTGCTTACTTCAATTTACCGACTCCTAAAGAAAAGGCACTTGAAAGGGATATCGCTCAATTGCAATATTTCGTCAATGACCTTGAAACACAGTATCAGGATCTTTCTTCTGCTCTGGATGAAATACAGAAGAAGGATGCCGAAGTTCACCGGGTAGTTTTTGGCTTAGACCCCATTGACCAAGCCGTTTGGGAAGGTGGTGTCGGGGGTCGTCAAAGACTGACAAGGATGGTAAATCAAGTCAGCGCAAATGAGGCTCTCGAACAAGCTTTCGAAAAAGTTGAAAAATTAAAGCAAAAGGTAAATATTCAAAATTCATCCCTGAATGAATTGCTCAGTGTAGCATCTACTCAAGAAGATAAATTGGCTTCGGTTCCTTCCATAAAGCCAATCCAGGAAGACAAATTGAAACGCAAGGTAAGACATATGTCGGGCTATGGCATGCGCATTCATCCTGTCCACAAAGTGCGTAAAATGCATCACGGAATCGACTTTACAGCTCCCAGGGGTACGCCCATACAGGCAACCGGAAATGGGGTCGTCTCAAAAATTGAAAAGCGTAGATACGGCTACGGAAACAGTATTCTTATTGATCATGGTTACGGCTATACCTCGCTTTATGGCCACCTTAGCCAGATTGATGTCAAGGAAGGGGAACGCGTAGTGAAAGGTCAGAAAATTGGCACCGTAGGAAGTACAGGCACATCTACGGCTCCTCATTGCCATTACGAGGTTCGCATCAATAATATCCCTGTCAATCCTATCGACTACTGTCTCGATGGTTTGTCACCAGAGGAATACCTGCTACTCGTTCAAAAAGCCAGTGAAGAAAATCAGTCCTTCGATTGATACATTCTGTAAAATTTCTTTCAGGAACAACACCTCGTGACTATTTCCAGCAAGTCACTTCTTGATCTCCGAAGAACCCTTCACAGATATCCAGAGCTGTCGGGATGCGAATCAGGAACTTCCAATATCATTGCTTCCATTTTTAAAGAACACGACGCGGCTGAGATCCATGAGAAAGTTGGCGGTCATGGGTTGCTGGTAGTATATTCTCAAAACCTTCCAGGACCAACGGTATTGTTTCGGTGTGAGCTCGATGCCTTGCCCATAGCAGAATCCGATGATCTTTCCTACTCATCGATATACCATGGAATTTCACACAAGTGTGGACACGACGGACATATGACCATTCTCGCTGGTCTGGGCATATGGCTGTCGAAGCAAACTGCGTTGAAGGGAAAAGTTGGCCTGCTGTTCCAGCCGGCAGAAGAGACTGGTGAGGGAGCTCAGTCCGTATTGAAGGATGGCATACTGGATGATCTCAATCCCGACTATTGCTTTGCCCTACATAATTTACCAGGTGTGGAGATGCATAAAGTCCTGATTTTTCCAGAACAGTTTTCAGCCGCCGTAGTGAGCGGTAAAATTTTGTTGAAAGGAAAATCCGGTCATGCCTCAAATCCAAAATCGGGAATCAGCCCTCTCAACGCCATACAGGAGGTTCTTGCTTTGCTTCAAAGACTCAACCGGCATGATTATCAGGATCGCCAGTTCTCACTTATTACGCCGGTTCACATACGTCTTGGATCTATAGACTATGGTATTTCACCCGCTGATGGAGAGCTGCATTTTACGATGAGAACATGGGACGATCCGAATCTTGAAAAGCTTAAAACGAAAATTGCCAATGATATTTCCGCCATTTGCGAAAAAGAAAATCTCAGCCATTCACTCACCTGGCTGGCCTATTTCCCACCAGTAGTCAATAATCCATCTTGCACAAGCGCGATCAAATCAGCAGCTGTGAAATGTGGAATGACCCTGGAAACAGCCCAATTGCCTTGTAAGTTTGGTGAAGATTTTGGCCATATTTCAAAGAAGTTCTCAAGTGCCATGTTTGCCCTTGGAGCTGGAATGTCAAGCCCGCCATTGCACGATCCTGAATACGATTTTCCCGATGAATTGATCGATTCAGGCATAGCAATGTTCAAAGCAATGGTTTTGAACCTTTGTACCTGATCGTCTTATTGTTCAGTCTTTTTACTATAAACAGCAGCACCCTGATCGGTTTTACTAATATACCCATACCTACCATATAGCCTTGTGGACTTGAAGTATTATTAAGATTCTTTTCTACACAATTTTCTCCGTAAAGAACGGATCAATTCAACAAAATTTATCGCGACCTCTGGCTCTTCAAAGTAAAGACGCGTGATATATTGAAACCAAAATGTATATCACCATCAAGCCAATTTCCGGAAGTTTCCGTAATAAATCCTTTCTCTATCATGGATGTAGAATTGGAAAAGTGAAGTTGGAAGACATGCCCTCCAGTTTCTATGTCAAATCCAAGGGAAAGCGAGTTTCGGAATCCCGGAGCCAGTTGATCCGGGAGTACATATATGTATTCGGCATTCAAAGAGGTCCTTTTATTCAGCTTTATCCTTCCTCCAGCAGCTATAGCAAAGACATCATTTTTTTCGGATCTGAAAGTGACGAGATTCCGATGGACTATGGTTGGTGCCACCTGCAGGGAAAAAGCATCCGAGAATTTCCTGCCAATAAGTATTTGGCCAGAATAGTAAAGTCTCGAGGAAAAGAAATTCTCCCGGTCGGGATTTTGAAAGGGTGTAGTTTTGATGGCAGCACTACCAAATAAAGAAATGGTAAAAGGAACCATACGGGCACCCTTGCTTTGCCTGAGAAGCTTAATTTTGGCAAATCCATCATAAGTCTTTTCGAAACTAGACCGGCCCATCCCGATCATCAAGCGATCGGAAATGCCGTAATCTGCTCCAATTCGTATAGATGCTTGATCGATGCCAAAAAGTTCTTGAATTCCGCCATTGATGAATCCAAAACGATGGGAAATTTTTACATCAAGCACCCCAGCAGGAGTATTTTCTATGGAATGCAAGTTGATGACCCTGTTGGCCTTAAAGCTGGCTGTTGTATATTCAATGGTCTCTTCTTCTTCTTCCTCTAACAACCCGAGCAAGTCCAATTCCTGAGCTTCGATCCTCGAAACGACAAGGAAGCCCATCAGCCATAGAAATAGGTGCCGCAGCATAACCGTTTTATTATTGATTTAGGATTTCAAAATCGGCATTGATCTCTATTTTTACTTCTTTGGCTATGTTGTCGCGCACTAATTTTGGGATTTCAATGCCGTAATCAGCTACGGCAATAACCAATGTTGACTTGCCCGTGAGCTTTCCATTTTTTGTTTCCAAAACGGCTTGTGATTCGACAGGACGAGTAGTCCCTTTGATCGTCAAGTCACCTACCACTTTGGTCTCAGTGAAGCCATCTTTGGAAAGGTCAATTTTTTGATAGTCCACGATGTTGCCGACAAAGGTGGCTTTCGGGTACTTGGTACTTTCCATATAATTCTCGTTAAAGTGTTCTTGCATCAAGGCTTTCTCAAATGAAAAAGCTTTGATGAGTACTGCCCATTCCATTTTGCCACTACTCAGATCGAGTACACAGGTGGCTTTATGATTGTGCGCTTGGATTTTTTCCAGGGGTGCATCCGAATAAAAAGAAATCTGACCCGACCTGGTGAAAACTTTCTGTGCATATATTGAGCTATCCGCCAATGCAAGAATCATGACCAAAAAAATTGAATACTTCATTCTCTTAATTATTTTAATAATTGCTTAATACCCATTTCATTCTTTTTCCAGAATGCATCTTGTAAACACAACATCCATCAGAAAACCGGTACATATTCCTTTAACGAAAACCCTGTCACCGATACTGACGTCATCCAGGTGTTCTCCGGATTCCATCTCGCAGGCTACTCTTTTAAGGAGGTCGCCACCATCGAGAAAAAGTGTTGCATGTCCTGAAGATTGTTCGATTTCAACTATATCTCCGGAGACCACAATTACCTTATTCAGATATTGATCGTTTGCTTTTTGTTCGTCATTTGAAAAATCGTTTACGATCGCAATGGCTTCTGCCCTGCTTTCCGCATTCAGGTTTCTGGTACTTTCAACAGGTTTATAATAATAATGCCATGAAATACTCGCAGCAATCAAAAAGATAAGGAACGAAGCTATGATCAATATTTTTTTCATTTTCAATTGTTTAGAGCCCCTTCGCTAATCCACGATTCGATTTTTTCGATTTGAC
>JBFKOL010000106.1:0-12199 GCA_041628815.1 Saprospiraceae bacterium
ATCAATGCCCAGGAAGGCAAAACGCACGCCATGAGACAATGGCGGATGCAGGACGCAAATGAAATCGAGGAAAAGCTGATCACGCTGTATATCGAGGAGGCCATTGAGAACCAAAAAGCAGGAAGGACAATCAAACCTGTAAGAAAAAAGAAGACAGTGTCGATACCCGAAGAACTTAAAAATGCGCTCGACAAGTCTCTTGCATTAAGCAGGGCATATAAAGCCCTAACGCCATTCAAGCAAAGGGAGTACGCCGAGTATGTCGGGTCGGCCAAAAGGCCTGCGACAAGAATTTCCAGGCTGGAAAAAGTCATCCCCATGATCCAAGCGGGTAAGGGTCTGAATGACAAATACCGGTGATATGATTCAATTTATTTTTTTTCGGCTGAAAGTATCGACATGACATAGCCCATGTCAAAATAAGTGTCACCACTTAAGCGAACAAAGGGCATATCCCGATCAGGCAGTCCATACTTGTAATAAGATTCCCAGATGTGTTCGAGGTACCAATAAGGATCCGGCTTTGCACCCCACCTATAGTCATTGCGTTTGCGTCTTAGAAAGGTTGTCCAAGTAATCTCGATGAGAAACCGAGCGTCGAACATACGGTTAATAACTTTGTCATAGAAGCAC
Organism: Saprospiraceae bacterium; assembly: GCA_041628815.1. Lineage (GTDB taxonomy): Bacteria > Bacteroidota > Bacteroidia > Chitinophagales > Saprospiraceae > JBFKOL01. Next base: position 634 of record JBFKOL010000106.1, read on the forward strand.
ATAAGACCTTCTGCCAAGACAATATCTGCTTTAGCTGCCGACGATTCAATGGCCTTTCGAAAAGCATCAAAATCAAGAGATTCAGGGCACTCCCAGTCTAAAATGTTGCGAACCTTAGGAATTTTTACAGTATCGACTATATAGGTGTCCTGGTGAACAAGACCGACCGTGCAGCCCTCTGACAGGTAACGTGCTGCAATGAGGTCGGCAAGCGTACCCTTCCCCGCCCGGCTGATCCCTCCAATACCAATGATCATTACGGAATAATTAAAAGATGAAGCCGTGAGATCCGGTTATGCGCCTGTTCTGATTTGCGATTCACACACCTTCTGTACCTGCTTTTGCCAGTTCTGCCTGGTTGATTTCTTCTATCTCTTTATCGATGTAGTACAAGCTCTGTGGACCATTCCCGATCAATTTCAGTTTGTCCAGAATACTTCGCATAAGGTCTTCTTCTTCGCGTTGTTCTTCAATGTACCATTGTAAGAAATTATAGCTGGTAAAGTCTCGTTCATCTTGGGCCAGCTTCAGCAGTTCGTGTATCGACTGCGTGACTTTCTGTTCGTGATCGTAAACCTGCTTAAAGAGACCCTGAATGCTTTCGTATTCGGTGGGAGGTTGAGGTATGGAAGGTGTGATGGCATGGGCATCCACTTCACTCATGTAGTCGAAAATGCGCAGCATGTGATCTCGTTCTTCATCTGACTGGCGCCGCATAAACTGGGCACATCCTGCCAATCCTTCCTTGTCACACCAGGAGGCCATGGAGAGATAGAGGAAGGAGGCATATCCCTCCTTTTCGATTTGCTTGTTGAGGGCCGTGACCATCTTGTCTGACAATGTCATAATGAGCGATTCTATTGAATCACCAAAAGTAGTTAATATGGAACTTTAATGCTCAATTGAGCCCAGGACATTTTTTGCAGCGCTTGCCTTTACGCTTGTATTTTTTGCAGCATTTTTTCTTCATCTCCATTGGAATCACCGGCAATGCGAGAAAAGAATCAGGGATCGATAAAACCACTGCAGGCCGATGGAGATCGATGTGAATTGCTTTCATTACCCATAAAGGTAACAGAGAGAAAACATCCCTCTTCTAACCAATTCACTACGGCTAGACTTCAACTTTTGTGAGAATCTACCCAATTTTAGGTATGTCTCGCCGCGGTACTATTCATTCAGTTCGTATACGAATGCGGCTTCGCTCATTTTTCCCTTGTCTCCAATGGCTACATAAACGGTCAACACGTCACCCACTCTTTGGAAAGTAGCTCCATCAAAATAGGCCGTTTGTCCCTCAATGTCTATAAGAGGAAAGGATACATAGTCATCTTTTTCTTCCCACCCGTGGAAATTTTCCGAAAAGTGTTTTACGCGGTACTCTATGCCATCCAGTGTTTCGCTGATGGAACAAAACTCACTGAAACTCAAACCTTCCTCGCTGTGCATTCTGAAAAGACCGAACATATGACCGTAGGCGGGTACCGACCATATTTCCTCCACTTCGCCTCCCAATCCAGCACCTACCCATTGCCCTGCTATCCACGACAATTCCTCCAGGCTATGACCTCGGTTTGTCCGTGAATCTTCCCCCCAGGTCATTATATTTTCTGTCTGCCAGGTTTGGGCATTCACTACAAAAGGAAGTGCGACCACGATAATCATTTGAAGTACACTATTGATGTTTCTCTTCATAGCTTTTATTTTGCAAAAGATGATCCATGTTTTCAATTAAGATATCAACATTTTGGCGGGTAAAACACAAGGGAGGTTTTATTTTCAATACGTTGTCACCCGGCCCATCCGTACTGAGCAAGATGTGACGATCCCGTAAACCGTTCTTGAGATATCCTGCGAGCGCTGTACCAGGCTCTAAACCATTGCCTTCTCTTATGAGATCTACCCCGAGAAACAATCCGCTTCCACGGACATCGCCGATAGAGGGATGCTCTCGTGCCAGCCGGACCAAGCTGTCTTTCAGATAGCCTCCTACTACCCTTGCATGGGTCTGAAGTCCTTCCTCTGCCAAGACATCGAGTACTGCTTTACCGATGGCACATGAAACGGGATTTCCGCCGAAAGAGCTGAAAAACTCCATGCCATTGGCAAATCCATCGGCAATTTCGGCTGTCGTCACCACTGCACCTATAGGATGACCATTACCCATAGGTTTTCCCAACACCACAATATCAGGCACGACACCGTGCATTTCAAATCCCCAAAAGACATGGCCGAGCCTTCCAAAACCCACTTGTACCTCATCCGAAATACACACCCCCCCATGACTGCGGACAATAGGATACAAGGCTTTCAGAAATCCAGGAGCAAGAGGGATCTGACCTCCACAACCCACGATTGGTTCTGCAATAAATGCCGCTAAATCACGACCGTGTAGCTTCAACAATTCCCGTGCCTCGGCAGCATAATTAACACCTGCACCATCCGTATTTCGATATTTGCCCCTAAAAGTATCCGGAAGGTCCAGCTCGACGACAAAATCCTTCTTTCCATGCCCCCCTTTGTGATTGTACTTGTAGTGACTGATATCTATTCCAAGCTGGGTATTTCCATGGTAACCATGTTGAACGACGGCAACCTTTTTCCGGCCGGTGTATTCCCTCGCCACACGGATCGCGAGATCCGTGGCTGCGCTGCCAGAATTTACGAAAAAAACCCTGTTAAGACCGGCCGGGAACATGGATAAAAGTTGTTCTCCATAGTCATACAGGATGTCGTAGTGATACCTCGTATTGGTGTTGAGCCGCGCCAACATGCGCTGACCCGCTTCAACTACCCAAGGGTGACAATGTCCTGTCAACATAATGTTGTTATAGGCGTCAAGGTAAGTATTGCCCTCGCGGTCATACATATATTGCAGTGCAGCTCCCAACATGTGAATAGGACGCTTGTAGGAGATCGAAAGCGCACTACTGAGAAGTTTTTTGCGACGTTCCGTTGGATTCGGGTAAGCTTCGAAAATCCCTGGAGAAAGTCCGATGGAGTTCTGAAAATCATGGCGCGCCTTCCACGGATTGATGCTCAACCATTGTTGGAGTAATGATGTTGCTCCGACCTCACTGACAATGGCATATTCCGTATCCTCTCCCATCGCCTTCTTCGTCCATGAAGCACAAAGACTATGACAAAGCCTCGCCGCTATAAGATGATACAATACATCGACTTCAATTGGCTCTAATGGAAATTCCGAATGATATGCACTCAGCACATCTACACACACTTTCAGAGGATTTTTATGCCCCATGGCTGCATAGGCACAAGCCACCGCCACTTCTGAGATCTGGAAAGAATAAGCCGCATCCCCAAAATCAATCAGACCAATTACCTCCTTGTCTTTTACGACGACATTCCAATCGTTGGCATCGTTGTGTATGTAAGCCATGCGAAGCTGATAACGCACTGGCAATACGTGTTCTTCGTATTGAAGAAGAAAATAGTGGACAAGGCGTCTTATCTCCTGATCCTTTATGTTTTGTAGTAATCCGCGGTTTTCGAGCGAATGTGCGAGGTCCCAGTGGATTTCCCTTGCGCGGATGCCATCATCGTTGAAATGCTGTAGAATTCGACTCAGGCGTCCGAGAAAGGCACCCAGGGATCGATGCAATCCCGGTGAAGGCTCGACATTTGCCCAAACTTCTCCATCAATATAGGACAGGACGCGTATGATCTGACGGTGATCAGGTGATAGCGTCAAGCCCCTATCCATGACATTTTTTACCAGGCCAGGAAAAGCACCAGGACCATAACTGTTGACATGGTCCAGCATGTTGTTTTCGGCCTCCAATAATTTCATTTTCTCTTGAGAGAATGGATAGATCTTCAGCACCCATTTCTTCGAGCCAGCCGACAGCAGGTAGTTCTCGCTTTCAAATCCATCCAGCTTTTTTACCGCGTCTGGTTGAAGATTGTAAAGCCCTTTCGCCAGGTCAGAGATATGTTCCATAATATTTTACTGGAGTTGACAAGGTAAAAATGATATCAATAATATATGTTACCATAGATTCTGAAAAGGTAAAATATGGTGAACAAACGGCTAATCAGCAAAACCAACAGCTTCAAAGGCGCCAAGCCTATTAAACTTTCTTTGTTAACATTAAAGTTATTCCATAAAATCCTATATGAGAAAGTTGGTCAAATACAACAAACAAATCAGGACCTTCGGAATGTGACAATGTATCCTTTCGCTTGGACCGACCAACCATCATCCTTTCATGAACTATCTTTATATGTCCTTAATTCATTTCATCCTATGTGGTCTCCTGGAACACACATCACCCGCAAAACAAGACAAGACACAAATGGTCATAATGGTCCTTACGGAGTCATATTTTGGATGGTGATTTTTTTGATTGTCCTATTCGCGAATAGCTGTAAGAATAGCACCTATGACGCCCTTGTGAACAACATCTCTGCACGTCTTTCCATGGAAGAGGGTTTTTTTGCCGTAGCGTTCAAAGACTTGCAAACGGACGAAATGGTTCTCGTACAAGAAGACACAAATTTTCATGCCGCCAGCACCATGAAGACTCCCGTAATGATCGAAGTTTTCAAACAGGTAGCACAAGGGACCCTCTCATTGGAAGATTCGATCCTGGTAACCAACAGCTTTGCGAGCATAGTGGATGGCAGCCCTTATGAAATGTCAGTCGATGAAGATAGCGAAGGAGAACTTTACGATAGGATTGGAGAAAAGACCACTTTGTACCGCCTGGTATACGATATGATAACCACGAGCAGCAACCTGGCCACCAACATCGTCATTGAACTCGTAGATGCCAAAAGGGTAACACAGACCATGCGAGATCTGGGTGCACAAAATATCCAGGTTCTCCGTGGTGTAGAAGATATCAAGGCTTACGAGCTCGGTTTAAGCAATACCACAACTGCGAAGGATCTGCTCATCATTTTCGAAAACCTTGCAAAGGGAACAGCCGTCAGTGAAGAAGCAGACAGACAGATGGTCCAAATTCTGAAGGAACAGGTTTGGAGGGATGTCATCCCTGCCTTGCTTCCTGATGATGTGGTCGTAGCGAATAAGACAGGGAGTATCACCGGAGTTCACCACGATTCAGGGATTGTATTCCTGCCAGATGGAAGAAAATATATACTTGTTTTGCTCTCCAAAAACCTGGACGATTTCGAACGAGGAACCCAGGCACTGGCTGAAGTATCTCGTATGATTTACCAGTACATGGAGAAAAAAGGATAAGTATCCTCCATTCAAACAGGTATTTCTTCAACTATGGAATTGCCTTTGGATCGATCACCATCGGTCCATTCCCATTTTTCATAGAAACGAAGCCTGCCATCCTTCACCCTTTCCGGACGAGATATGCAGCGACCTCGTCGCAATATGCCTCTATCATCCAAATGACAATAGCCAAAATTCAAAAAATCATCGTGGGTGATATGACCAACCATCGTCCCGATGATAATAGATCCGCCCTTGTAATAACCCCAAAAGAATTCATGGTTCTGGTGGTATTCAAAACGTACAGAAGCATCCACAGTACCGTTTTCAGTATTGGAGACAGGCCTGAATTTTTTACCATCGATATTCAGCACAGGATCTATATAGGCTAAAAAAGTGAACGTAAGATAATGACCCATAGCTTGGGTTTATAGGTCTTTTAATTACATTATCAATTGAGTACATGATTACTAGAGTACATGATTGCTGATCCATCAAAATACAGTTACTTCAACAATTCTTAATCTCGGCAATTGCAGATTAGCATTCTCCATTTATCATTCTCAATTCCTAATTCATTATTCATCCCCGTATTGTTCTACATTTGCACCCTTCAACATGCATTGTGGGAGTTAAAACAGTCATATTCTATCTGATTGATGGGGCACGGCCTGATGTTCTTAACGAATTGATCGAAAAAGGTGAGTTGCCCAACATAAGGAAACACTTGTTTGAAGCAGGATCCTATACCAAAGGCACCACATGCATGCCTTCGACGACGGGACCTGCCTACCTGCCATTTCTTACGGGTCGTCATCCGGCGGATCATAACATAACAGGTATACGCTGGTTTGACAAGGATGTATTTCTTTCAAAAGGACGGTGGAATAGAAACGCGATGCGCTCGTATTGTGGTTACGAGGCCAAATACTTCAACGACGATATGGATCCATCCATGCCTTCCCTATTCGAAGAGGTAGAACGTGGATTCAATATCTACAACATGATCACCAAAGGGGTCAAAGAGGAATTCGATGTGACAAAAAAAGGCAAAACAGGCTTGTATTTCAAGGCCCATTTCTACCATAAACATCACCCCGTGGATCACGCAGGGCACGAGAGGATGATGGAGTGCCTCGAGAAAAATCCACAATTCATATTTGCCGTTTTCCCCAGTATTGATTGGGACTCTCACACCTATCACTTCAGGGATGAGAAAACCATTGAAGCCTACCGTATTGCCGACCGCAGCCTGGGAGAATTGGTGGACCGCCTGCGATCTATGGGTCGTTACGACGACACCCTGGTCATCATGGCATCAGACCACGGCCTGAGTTCGACCCAAAACCATCTCGACCTGGGTAATTTTTTCAGTGCTGAAGGATACCGTGTCATCGAATACCCGACCATATTGACATTCAGGCCCAATCTTTCAGTGACAATATCCGGCAACTCATTTGCCAGCATCTGTTTTCTGGACCGTCATGATCGCTATACTTCCGAAAAACTTCTGAAAGAACATGGAGCAGCCATAGACCATCTGGTAAAACAGGAAGCGATCGATTTTATCCTTTTAAAATCTGAAAAAGGGACTACGATAGTAAAGAATCGCGATGGCCACGCTCTGTTGCAGTGCGATAAGGCGGGATTGTACCATTATCACCCCGAGAGTGCGGATCCCTTTGGGTTAGAGGGGGATCATGAAGAATTGAGTGATGAGGAATGTTATCAAGAGACTTTCAATACTGATTATCCCGATTCTCTGCACCAGGTCGTCAGGCTTATGGAAAGTCACCGCGCTGGGGATATGGTCATCAATGCCAGGACGGGCCATGATCTCCGAGATTTTTGGGAAATACCCGAACACAAAGGATCCCACGGCTCCCTTCATTGGGAGCACATGCATGTACCCATCCTGACAAACCAACCCGGCCTGGTCAACAAACCGGTGCGGACTACCCACTTACATGAAATCATGTCCTCCTGGCTCGGCATTCAGCGTCAATAAAATTTAAATGCCTCTGCATCAAAGACGCCAAGATCACTCATTTTTATGGCCGGAATGACGAGCAGTGCCATGAATGACAGCGTCATAAAAGGTGCTTTTAACTGGCAACCCATCGAACTGGCCAGGTGATTCAGGTTTTCATAAATCTCGGCCACCTCTTCACCCGTAGAGGCACTGATGATCCCGGCAATAGGAAGCGGCAGTACTTTTTCAAAATCATTGCCCACCGCTGCAAGTCCTCCTCCCTGCGAAATCACAAGGTTGACTGCACGGCAGATGAGTTCGTCAGAAGTACCCACGACTACAATGTTGTGTGAATCGTGTGCGACAGAAGAAGCAATGGCGCCTTTGAAAAGGTCAAATCCCCTGATCAATCCGATGGCGGGGGGCCTGTCTTCATACCTGTTGACCACCGCTATTTTTTGCGTTAATCCCTCAAAAACAGAAGGTATGTCTCCGACGGGAATCCATTCCTTTGATGTCACAAGCTGACCGTCGTGAACCCTAATCACCGGTACAGGGTCGGTAGCATCATGCAATGCAAAATCACGAGGTCCTTTTGGTCTTACCCGAAAATGATTGGCCCGCTTATAGAGTTTACTTTCAACAAGTACTTTACCGGATTCCACCATGACCTTCCCGTCAATCAAAACCTTGCGCACATGAAAATCTTTCAAATCTTCAACGATTATGAAATCAGCGGGATCACCTGGCCTGATCAATCCAACGGGCAGTTGGTAATGCAATATCGGATTCAGGCAGGCAATTCTCAAAACATCCCAGAGGTCGTATCCTTTGGCAAGCGCCTGTCTCACCAATTCGTCTATATGGCCTTTCAACAAGTCGTCAGGGTGCTTGTCGTCACTGCAAAACATGACTTCCGAGGGATAGGAAGCAATCAACGGGTGTAGCGATTCAAAATTCCTTGCTGCCGACCCTTCCCTGATGATGATTTTCATACCATAGCTCAGTTTTTCTTTTGCTTCATCAATGTCAACACATTCGTGGTCGGTGGAGATACCAGCTGCAATATACTTTGCTGCATCTCCACCGCGCAGACCTGGTGCATGACCGTCCACGGGCTTTCCTGCTTGTTGGGCACTCAGGATCTTTTGCATAACCTCCGGGTCATCGTGCAGCACACCGGGATAGTTCATCATCTCCGCCAGGTAGTAGATATCGCCCCTATCCAAAAGTCGTTTAACCTGAGCGGCATCCACGGTAGCCCCGCTGGTTTCAAAAGATGTGGCAGGTACACAGGACGGTGCACCAAAATGAAACTTTAAGCCTGCACTTCGGGCATTGTCCAGCATATATTCCACGCCCTCTATACCAAGAACGTTGGCAATCTCATGGGGATCGGAGACGGTAGCCACCGTTCCAAATCGCAGCGCAATGCGTGCAAATTCGCGAGGTACAAGCATAGAACTTTCGATGTGAATGTGGGCGTCAATAAATCCCGGCATGATGAAAAAAGGAGGTGCGCTGGATATCCGGATGACCTCCTCAATTATTCCATCTTTTACCTTGACCGAAGCCGGATAGATCTCCTTTCGATGGATATCCACCAATTTCCCTTTAAACGTGGTCATCATCCTTCATCTTTTTTTGCATCGCCTTGGAAGATATCACCTGGTGCACTTCAAATGTCACGATATCTTCCCATTTATTGATCCATGTTTCTATGTCTGTTGGATCATGAGCCTCTACCAGCTGGAAACAATACGAACCATCAGCACTTACCCAACTGTCGATGTATCTCAATGAGCCCGTCATCATTCGCCCTTTTCCTTCGAGTCTTCCGTATACATCTTTTTCTTTTCCGGGGGTGAAATGTTCAATGATCATATAGGTATTACTCATAGAAGAACATTTTAGCGTACACCTAATATACTCCAAGTCGATCTAGCCAAAGTAGATGATTTGAAAGCGTCACAATCAAAGACCTACTTCATTATTGATAATTATGAATTAGAAAGCTACTACCATGATTACCGGAAAGTGATCTGACAAGTGTCGGCCATTTTTCCTGGTGGGCATCAGATGATTGTATTGCAATGGTCTGGCCAGGTTACTCGAGAAGATGTAATCGATTCGGCGTTCGTCAAACTGTTCTTTAAAACCATTAAAAGTACCTTGCCCTCCAGGTGAAAGCGCGTAAGCCCTGACCGGGTCGGTAAAATAAGAACCGAGAATGGCAATGGGATCATCATCGGGTTCAGCATTGAAATCACCCATCAGCACAACGGGCTCTCCGGGGTTGGTTAAATCCTTTATCCTTTCTATGATGAGCTTTGCGGATTGCTCACGCGCCACACGACCCATGTGGTCAAAGTGGGTATTGAACACCCAGAGGTGTTTATGGTTGGCCTTGGCCTCAAAAAGACCATAGGTACATATGCGTTCCATGGAAGCATCCCATCCGACAGATATGGTATCAGGAACTTGCGAAAGCCAGAAAGTGCCAGATGTCAATACTTTATAATGTGTCGTATCAAAAAAAATGGCGGAATATTCTCCTCCTGTAATACCATCATCGCGACCCACACCCACAAAAGCATAGTGTTCGAGGTGGTCATCTATAAAAGTTACCTGGTTGTGTATCGCTTCCTGCACACCGATGAACGAAGGACTATGAACCAATAAAAAATGAACGAGCTCGGTTTTACGAAGATCCCAGCGATCTTCTGCATCCCGCTCATTGGCATATCTAATATTGTAAGTCATCACACTTAATGCCTGACCCTCGGAACTACCAGGTAAGAAAGTTAAAAAAGCGAACGTTACCCACAGGAATAAGTAGAAGGGAAACGATGTCTTCATCTTCATCTGAGGACTTCGCCATTTTGCATTCAATGCGCTGATGGCCTGTTACTTAATGTTTGTGCTCTTCGAGATATTCAGTCGCCAGTTCGATTTCCTCTTTTGAATATCGGTGAAGGATTTTTCTAAGAAGTCGAGCTATTTTAGTGGCTATCCTGATTCTTTCGATATATGGCCAGGTAGATTTTTCACCATTGGAGATGAGTGCCTCAATTTCATCGTAAGTAAGAGATGACAAGACGTGGCTTGGCTTAACCACACTGAAGTCCGCCGCAATATTGATGTCACCCCGGTAATATTGTTGGACAATTGAATTGACGCTGTTGGCGGCGACGGCCAGTTTGGGCCAGTACCGGAAGAAAGGTTTCGCCAGCGTGTAGTTTAATTGACTGGTTTCTTTGACAAAGGTGGTGCCGAACCTCCGAATAGCACCCAGCCATTCGTTTTGAGAGTGTGATTCTCGGACGAATGGCATTACGACAGGATTGGTCATGCTTACCACGAAATGGTTGATCCCATACATCCTGGTCAACCTTTTAGCAGGCAGATCATTGGACATGGAACCGTCTACCCATTTTCGGGTCGGGAGGTATGGTACCTGCTTGCCATCCTTGTTTTTCGCCATTAATGTCACGGGTGGAAAAACACCCGGTATGGCACATGAAGCCATGACAGCCGACCTAATCATCACGTTCGGTGAAGCAATGGCATTCAGTAACCTTGACTTTTGATACGACTCGAAAGGTGCAATGGAAACATTGATATACCGACCGGTTTTCTCATAGGCTTCCTGGAAGGTCATGTCCGGAATAATCCTGTCAACGCTCTCACGCAAGTGTCCCGTCCTGATCGTCCCTCTCTTGATCAACCTGGAAAGCAAACCGTGTTCCTTCTCTACTTCAATATGAAGATTTTCCGGATCAAACCATTGTTTTAACTCGTTAAGCCGGTGTGTTCCTACCAAGGCGGCACAAATTGATCCCGCACTTGATCCGGATATTACATTGGGCAATACTTCATTGTCAATCAGTGCCTTCAGAACACCCATGTGAAAATGCCCAAGTTGTCCGCCTCCACTCAGCATCAATGCCGTGTTACCAAAACAAAGCGAGGCGCGTTGAAAGAAATCAAGTTTTTCCTCCAGGCTGATCTCGTCATGGCTCAATTCGGCGATGTGTTCAATAGAGTTGGCTACTTCATCTACATACTCTATAATCAGTTGTTTGGTGCCTGACAATGCCTTGGTATACAACTTCGGGTTACCCATTCCACCCATATTTCCGTGTATGCCCTCGTTCAGGGTAAACAAGAGTCCGTGGTCATCACCAATATCCCGGAATCCTCGCAACTTTTCCAGCCTGCCACGAATTTCGATGTTATCATACAACTCACTATCCTCGATGATCTTCCATTCATCGAGTCCGTGCTTCTTATCATATTCCCGGGCATAATCGAGCCATTCTTCATAGGTGGAGGAACCTTTACTGATTTGCTTTATGGCCCTGAGATAGGAGGTAAACATGGTA
>JBFKOL010000107.1:0-12125 GCA_041628815.1 Saprospiraceae bacterium
AGTCCCTCGATGGTGAATTGTGCATTTTCGGCCCCCACCATATCCAAGAATATACCATATTTAGGTGAATAACCTTGTTTTTTGGCTTTTTTAGACCAGTACTGTGAACCCAGGCCCCATGAATAAATAGCGTTGCTCCCAGGCTGTCCATAATCTTCCAGGTCAAAGAAGACAAAATCAACGCCCATGGGTAAATCATGGTTCTTCACCAATCTTGCTATCTCCAAGAGGACACCTACGCCGCTGGCACCGTCATCAGCTCCAGGAATGGGTTCTTCGGTTCTGATGCTATCCTTGTCAGCGATTGGCCGAGTATCAAAATGGGCCCCGAGCAAAAGACGTTCTTTTACTCCGCGATTGTGAGATGCTATAACATTGGTTCCTAACACCTCTTCACCCGTGTACAGCTGGGTTTTGAAGGCTTGTTTTTCAGGTTTGTAACCATACGATTTTAAGGTTTCAATCATCCAATTGATCACATCCTCATGACCCTGGTAGCCGACCACCCGGGGACCGAAATCGACCTGAGTGCGAATGTTACCGTAGGCTCGATCTGCATCAAATGAAGGAATGGCTACCTTTCGCAACTCCTGAGGCCTCTGGCCCTCCGAGCAGCTCTGTAGACTTATTAAAACAATTAAGGAAACAAGAAGAATAAAAATATTTTTCATGACCGGCAAATATAAACCAACCTGTAGAATCGTTTTGCCATGCGATAATCTGGCTTTAGTCTTGGCAATTTAGTTACTTCGGACTACCAAATATATTTATCTATGACCAGCCCTGAGAAAAGGCTAAAAGCCATGAAGGTAAGCCTACCGCCGCCTGCAAAACCACTTGGAGTTTACCGACCATTCCTTCAAATAGGAAACATGGTGTATGTTTCAGGTCATGGCACCTTGAAGGAAGATGGAACTTTTATTGTCGGCAGGGTAGGAGCTGATATAGACATTGAAGAAGCTAAAAAGGCTGCCAGGCAGGTGGGCTTGGCCATACTTGCCACCTTAGAGTTTAACCTGGGAAGTCTTAATCGAATTGAAAGAGTAGTAAAAGTGTTTGGGATGATCAATTGTGTCCCGACCTTTGAAGATCATCCTTATGTGATCAATGGATGCAGCGAGTTGTTCAAGTCGGTTTTTGGACCAGTACATGGCGTAGGAGTCAGGAGTGCAGTGGGCATGTCATCGCTGCCTGACAATATCCCCGTTGAGATCGAGGCGCAATTTTTGTTAAAGATGTAGTTATGGAGTGGTATGAAGTCCAAAACATAGCGGAAATTGATACACCTGCCTTTTTATTGTACCCTTCGCGCATTCGACAAAATATAGCAGAAGCAGTCCGCATGAGGGGTGATGTTTCTTTGCTAAGACCGCATATCAAAACGACCAAAACACCTGAGGTAATCAGGATGATGTCATCCATGGGCATCAACAAGTTTAAGTGTGCCACCATTGCAGAGGCTGAATTGCTGGCCAGGGAGGGCGTAGGAGACGTATTGATGGCCTATCAACCTACAGGACCTAAGATTGAGCGATTGAGATTACTCGTCGCACAGTATCCTGCCACTCGGTTTGCCGCTTTGGTAGACAATATGAAAACCGCTCGTGATATGTCCGAGATATTTGCGCGTTCTGGAAGCAATAATGGAGAAGGCAATGTGCCAAGGAATGCTGAAATTGAAGTATACCTAGATCTTAATGTCGGACAAAATCGAACTGGTCTCGCTGTGAGTGATGCATTCCGCCTGTATGAAAAACTTCAAAGCATACCCAACATTACTGTGGCAGGTCTGCACGTTTATGACGGGCACATTCGTGACCAGGACTTTGATTTGAGAATGCGGCGTTGTAATGAAGCGTTTGAGCCAGTAGGGGAGTTAGTCGAGCGGATACCCCAACCAATAACAGTTGTGGCTGGCGGCAGTCCGACATTTCCGATACATTGCCACAGACCGGACGTACAATGCAGCCCGGGTACTTTTGTATATTGGGATTACGGCTATGCCACTGTACTTCCAGAACAACCATTTATATGGGCAGCACTTGTGGCGTGTCGTATTATTTCAAGACTGGATAGAAATACGGTTTGTGTTGACCTGGGGCACAAAGCAATAGCATCTGAAAATCCATTTCCAAGGGTTCATTTTCTGAATTTACCAGGGGCAACACAGATTAGTCACAGCGAAGAACATTTAGTTCTCCAAATTCCTCAGCACAACCTGATGGTAGGAGATGTGCTCTATGGCGTGCCAATACATATTTGTCCGACCTGCAACCTTTACGATTCGGCTCAAATCGTTATGAAAGGCCGGGTATCGCATAGTTGGAAGATATTGGCGAGGGATCGCGTTTTATCGATATAAATCCGTGACAGTTATCTCTGTCTATTGTAAAATTCCTTCATTTCCTCAACCACGTCTTCAACAGATTTAGAAATGTTTACAGACCTTTTCCTGAAGGGAGTGCTGGGTATGCCCGGCTGTGCCATTTCTTCCACATGTATAGTCTGGGTAGGGAAAGCAAATCGCACCCCGATCTTTTCGGCAAGCTTCATGATGCCCATCAGCAGATCGTGTTTTCCTTGCAATTCGTCAGTCCAGGTAGGCGCTTCAAAAAATAGATATATCAGGATATTGATAGAATGAGCTCCGAAACTGTTCAGATGGACTTCAAAAAAGTCCTTACGGGTACCAGGGTGAACGAGAACGAGCTGACGGATACCGTTGACAAAATGATCTACAAGGTCGGGCGGTGTGTCATAAGTGATTCCAACTTCAGTTTTAAATCTCCTGTAAATCCTCAATCCCATGTTGTCTATAATGCTGTCCGCCAGGATAGCGTTTGGGACGTAGGTAAGCGAATTAGCAAAGGTCCTTATACGTGTTGACCGTACGCCCACTTCTTCAACAGTACCATCTACATCTCGAAAGTGAATCCAATCACCTATTTGAAAAGGCTTGTCCAGAAAAATCATGATTGAACCAAAAAAGTTCTTCACAGTATCTTGTGCCGCCAAAGCCAAGGCCAGACCACCAATTGAAATACCAGCCAGCAAAGCTGTGATGTTCACATCGAGATAATCAAGGATGTAGACAACACCAAAGGCCCATAGCACAATCAGAGACAATCGCTCTATGACGGGCAAAAGCTGGTCGTCCATGGTATTCTCTGTCTTTTTCGCCGCTTTCTCCATATAAGTAAAAACAATGCGAAGGATGCTTCGCACTAGGAAGATGAATAGGAAGAGGCTTAACACATTGGACCACTTCAAAATACTTGCCGTCAATCTCGGGGTCAATTGCAGCATGGGAATCATGTACTGAACGAACTTGATACCAAGTATGATTCCGGTCATACGGGCAATGCGCTTAAGCGCTACTTCTGCAGACTCTGTCAACTCCATTTTGTGTTTGAGGAATCTCCTCAAAGCCAGGTCTGACAACCATCGCACGAACAAGAAAAAAAGATAGGCCAGGATGGAGAGAATAAGTATAGCAAGCCACTTCCACAATTTTACACCAAGCATTTGCACCTGCCACACAGGAGCCTGAAAGTGGGTAATGAACTGTGTCCCAAATGGGTAGATCTTCTGATGTAAGGCGGGGAGTTCGTCCAGTGTTGTTCGAGAATAATACCACCGATCGCCGCGCCTTTCAACGTAAATTTTTTGTTCAGACTTGCTCAAGAAATATATGGCCTCTTTAGACAAAGTGTCGATGTATCCCGGATTCCTGGGCAGACGGTTCAGATCAATAAACATACCCTTACCATCCAAAACTTGCTTGAGCCGTATAGCTTTTTGATCGGCCGCCTCGGTAGTGGGTGGTAGCGACTGTGCAGCTCGACCCGGAAAGTAAGATTCGGGTTGTAAAAAATATAAATGATTGTATATGACGCTGTAAGGGCTGTAATTAACATCAGAAGAATCTACCTGAGCTGTTATTTGAACAGCCATGGTCAATGACAAAATGATTAGATTAAATGCCCTTAGGTTCATCCGGGAGTTTGCTGTAAAATTAAGAATGCCAGGTCGTTTGCAGCGTGTTGTTCCAGGTAAAAAATCGCCATAGATTCTTGGTTGGGATTATTGAAGTTTTATGCGCATTACACCTGCCATTAAAAACGCAGCTGCAATACCCCCGGCAACAATTGCAATGGAGTTATTACTATCCACGTGCCTTACTGCTATACCAATAAAAGCCCATACGACCACCAAGGCAAAAAGAAGATGGTTGATTCTTAGAAAAATATAACCCGCGACCAACGCGGTTACCGGCAAGATGATCAAAGACCAGGTGACTGGTCCCAGACCCCATCCTCCCCATTCATAATAGGTCAACGCGGAAGCTATATTCAATACGGTGGCTAAGGTTACCCAGGCAAAGTAGACGATGAACACGGCATGTTCGAGCCAGAAGTTGACCTTCTCATTTTGAAGAAATAGTTGTTTCAGACACTGGTTGACCTCATGTAGACTGATCAAAAGAAAGACTATCAGCATTACGGTGATCCACAACCAGTCGTAGGATGCGCAAACCAGCCACAATCCATTGGCGAGAACATTAGCAGAATACCAAAAGTGAATTTTTTTCCACCGGGTGGATCCTTGTCTACGTCGTATAAGCTGATATACCGGGAAGGCGATCAATCCAGTGTATATGACACTCCAGATGGAGAATGCATATCCCGCAGGCACTATCAGTGGCATTTCATAAGAATCCGATTGACCGACAGGGTTCGTACCAAAATACCCCGCCGCTGTCATAGCATACAAGACCAGCATGAGGAGCAGGCAGCAAAGACTGATATAAACCGACCTAAGAAGCGATTGGTTATGGTCCATCCACAGGGGTTTACAAGGAAACATGTTAAACCGTCATTGGTTGAAATTTCAAGCATTTTTCCATGGTACTGTTGCACGCCAATCCGTAGATTGCGACCAATTTTGCGACATGAAGATATTCGATGGTCATCTCGATCTGTCTATGAATGCGATTGACTGGAATCGCGACTTGACGGTTTCTTTGGACGCCATCAATTCTCGAGAAAACGGTCTAGTTGACAAAGCAGGGCGTGGCAAAGCCACGGTATGTTTTGAGGCCATGCGTTCCGGCGGTATTACGCATTGTATTGGTACATTGATCGCCAGGTATGTGAAACCGGGAAATTCTTTGCCCGGATGGCACTCTCCGTCACAGGCGTGGTCACATATTCATGCTCAGTTAACATGGTATCGGGAGATGGAAAGATTGAACCAGCTTAAACTGATAACGAACAAGGAACAGTTACGGCACTCTGTCGATAAAAATTTTGTACAGGATCAAAAAAGGTCGCCCATAGCTTTTATCCTGAGTCTCGAGGGTGCTGACTCAATTGTATCCATGGAACACTTGGAGCGGTTGCATGAAGCCGGCTTGCGAGCCGTGGGGCCTGCACATTACGGTCCCGGGACCTATGCATTCGGTACGAATAGTGAAGGAAGCATAGGTGAAGATGGTGTAAGGCTATTGAAAAAAATGTCGGAATTGCGAATGGTGCTCGACTTGACCCACCTTTGTGATACCAGCTTTTGGGAGGCGTTAAATCACTTTGAAGGACCCATATGGGCAAGTCATTCGAATTGCAGGAAATTGGTTCCAGATCAACGTCAATTTGAAGACATCCAGATTAAGGAGATCATTGATAGAAAAGGTATCATCGGCGTGGCCTTTGACAATTGGATGCTTGTACCAGGTTGGGTAAAAGGAGTATCGGATCGCAAGGAATTGAACGCAAGTCTTGACCGCCTCGTCGATCATATCGTCCATATTTGTCACCTAGCCGGGAATACTGTACAGGTGGGGATCGGATCAGATCTTGATGGTGGATTCGGTCGCGATCAATGCCCCTTGGAAATTGAATCAATCTCGGATCTTGGCCGATTGGCAGACACCCTTTCAGACCGCAGGTTCAAGGACAATGAAATACAAAACATCATGTTTAACAATTGGTATAATTATCTTTTGTCAATCTGGTCCAGCTGAAAGAATCTTTCAAATCACACTCTGTGAGAAAAGCCTGACATTTTGTGCATTTAATGGACAAAATTGGACATCCGGTCTTCATTTGGCAATGTCGAAACTGTCGGCAAGTTATTCCAAAAGACGCGCGGGATGATAATATTCACCTAATGAGAAGTACCGTACCGGATAATCTCCTGACTTTTTGGTCATTCATTCGGATCTGCACCTGGTAAAGATAAACACCCCCACTGGCTTTGTTGTTTCTAAATGTACCATCCCAACCGGGTAAATCCCTGGCAAATAGCTTTGAATCATCAAAGACGGGAACACCCCACCGGTCATAGATCGACATTTGCTCGATTTCGACAATATCCTGACTTTTGGAAATCTCGAAAAGGTCATTTTTCCCGTCTCCGTTGGGTGAAAAGGCATTAGGGATAAAAACATCGTAAAAATCAAGATCGACTTCAACGACGCTGTCACATCCTAGCGAAGACGTCAACAAGGCCGTGTGTATACCTTTGGTATTAAATCCATAATGTTCCATTCTCAGCGTTTCACCAGGAAATATTTTACGGGACACGTTATTTGTTACAGTGGCTGTTTCGTCCAGTACGAGAAAAACGACACTGTCACACCCGTATTGGTTTTGAAAAGTATGTGTAAAGTCTCCAGGCATGTTCAACACTGTTTCACCAAATTCATACCATCGTCCTTCGCAGAAATAGTCGACCACATAGGCGGTGTCTACGGGAATACGATATTCAAACGGGGCTGTTACTTCACAGGATTGTTGATCAAACACACGGACCTGATAAATTCCTTCTCCAGTATGCCTGCCTAAAAGAGCTTCATTTTCACCAGGTATTGCAAGTCCATTCTTATACCACTGGTAAGACAGATGATTTTCTCCGGGCACTTCCAATGTAAAAGATTCTGAGCATGGGTGATTGACCACTTTGATTTTGAGATCAAAAGATCTTTTATCTGAAAGCACGAGGTGGTCAAAGAAATAATAAAGGCTCCTGTCGGTGCGTACTGCAGGGCAATCCGGTCCTATGGATATAGCCCTGATGTCTACGGCAGGTCTCACATCAATGCTTGTCTTGACCCATTGGGAGCCACCAAACCCACTGACGCGACGCGATCCCAGGCGGATCCAGGCAGGGTCATTCGTAGGACAACCAAAGGCGTCATCGCCGATGCCAAAAGGAAGGTTCATACAATCTTCGGTTCCAAAAAACGTAATGTTGATCGGGGGAGATTTTTCAAAATCTACAAATCCGACGTAAAACTCGAATCGATATTCTACCCCAGCGAGCAAAGGCCCCGTAAGACAAGCTCCTGCATATTCTTTCCAGTTGGGTTCATTTTCGTTGTTGAAAACTCTGCCATCGCGAAACCCGACGATCCCTTGGCCGTCAGGAAAAGGCTCCGGTGGCGGAAATTCTTCCCATCCCAACCAATCACAGCGGTGAATGTAGTCCGTAGTTGGTTCGGAAGCTTGTATCCACGTATTCGCACAATGCAGCTGGGAACGCGTCGCCGGGCAGCAGTTCATTTCCTCAAAAGAGGCATTGGGGATCAGCGACTCGGGCTCTATAATTCGGCATGCACAGTCCTCATCGTTCAAATCGGCAAAGCCATCACCATCATCGTCTAAGCCGTTGTCGCAAATCTCAACCAAGATACCATCCTGAGCAATTGTTGCTGAAGTTGAGAACAGCACACATGACATGGATAGAATCAATGCACTAAAACGCGTATAGCGAACTTCACATCCAAAAAATTCACTGAGCATAATGGGCCGATCGGTATCAAAAGCTATCTTAGCCGTACTGACGAATATACACTATTATTCTCCGTGTAAAATCATAGGCATGGATATCATAAAGTCCGATAAATTTCTTCCCTGGGTGATCATTCCTGGATTATAATTCCTGAGGAATAAAATCTTTGAAAAGCCTGCGCATCTCCTCAATATTATCTTGCTCATTTGTATAACCATGGAGCATGACTCGACGGAGGACGAGAAAATGAATGCTTTTTATCTCGGTGAATGCTCCAGGAAGACCAGACAAAACACAAGGATCGCGTGCTTTTGCCGATCTAAAAAAATTCAATTTTATGCCCATACCTTCACCTTTTTTTCCCCGCACCTCCTTGTTGTGTTCCAGTATGAAATACAAGGAATGGGCGGGATATTATGCCGTTTGTTCCTATGAAGTCTTTCACGATATGGAATATTTTGCATTCAGACACTCTGCGGGATTACTGGACATCACCCCTCTTTATAAGTATCGTGTTCACGGTCCTGATGCGGCCGCGTTTCTTTCCAGAATCATGGTAAGGGACATTGCAAAAATGAAAACGGGTCGCGTCGCATATACGTGCTGGTGTACGGACGAGGGTAAAGTGGTGGATGACGGAACCGTCATGCGCCGGGATGACAATGAGTTTTTTGTTACTTCGGCAGATCCAAGCTATTCCTGGTTTAGTCGTCACCAGCGAGGATACGATGTAAGAGTAGATGACATCACAGAGAAGGTAGCTGGTCTTGCTCTTCAGGGCCCCATGTCGCGGGAAATTCTCACGGTTTTATGTGGCAGTGAAATAGGTAAGCTAAGATACTTCCGAACAACACCCATCCGCATAAGGGATTTTGAAGTTCACATTTCGCGTACTGGATATACGGGTGATCTGGGCTACGAGTTGTGGGTCGAAAATCCGAATGCTTTGACCCTGTATGACGAATTAATGGCGGCAGGTGAACCCTATAACATCCGTCCGGCAGGCTTGGATGCTCTTGACGTCACGAGAGTAGAGGCTGGTTTAATACTGAAAGATGTGGATTATTTCAACGCATTGCATGTTCTGACAGATGATCGCAAGTCATCTCCCTATGAGATCACGTTGGGTTGGACCGTTCAACTGGATCGAGAGCCATTCATTGGTTTCCATGCGTTAAAAAATGAAGAGGAAAAGGGTTCTTCCTGGTGTATTACGGGTCTTGAGATGTCATGGCCTGATATAGAATCATTGTATGCCCGCTACGGTTTACCTCCAGAAGTGGATCACAGCGCTTGGCGCAAATCCATACCGATCTATTCGGATCCGGGCAAAGAAATCCAAATTGGCTATGCCACCAGTGGTACGTGGTCGCCAATTCTCAAAAAAAATATCGCGCTGGCTACCCTGGATAAAAAATTCGAAATTCCTGGCAAGACAGTCCATATCGAATTTACAGTTGAACACACGCGGCATACGGTCCCGGCAGAGCTGTGCTCACCTCAATTCTTTAACCCGGAAAGGAAGCGATCCAATCCCGTAACAGCCCATGACTCATGAGAACTAAATACGACGCGATTATTGTTGGCGGTGGCCATAATGGCCTCGTATGCGCAGCTTACCTGGCCCAAGCAGGGAAAAAGGTGCTCGTACTTGAAAAAAGATACGTTCTTGGTGGTGCTGCCGTGTCCGAGGAAGTCTTTCCAGGTTTTACATTTTCTGTGGCCTCTTATGTCGTCAGCTTGTTTCGTCCGCATATCATACGTGAGCTTCAATTGCCCAAACACGGGTATGATGTCATCCCGATGGACTGTTCTTTTCTTCCCCTTCCAAACGGCGACTCGTTGGCAAGGTGGGGAGATATGCACCGTTCACGGCGCGAAATATCCCGATTCAGCAAGAAGGATGCAGAGGTGTATCCTGAATTCAGTAAAGTCATGACGCATATGGGTAAACTTGCCAAGGAGGTCATCGATCATCCCGCACCCGACATACACTCCATGAAACCAACTGATTTATCGGGTATGCTGAGATTAGGAAAAGCTTTCAAACAACTGGGTCCGGATCTTCTCCACCTGAATGTAAAACTCATTACAATGAGTGCACTCGATTTTCTGGATCAGTGGTTTGAGTCGGATATATTGAAAGCCCCTATGTCTGTGAGTGGTATCATTGGAACTTACCTGGGTATCCGTTCACCGGGTACCGCCTATGTCCTGTTGCATCACTATATGGGGCAGCTTGACGGTGCTTTTCGTTCGTGGGGATTTTCAAAGGGCGGAACTGGTGGAATCAGCCTGGCCTGTGCCCGATCTGCCATGTCGTTCGGAGCTGAAATTCGCACTGAAAGTCCAGTCCAGAGCGTCATCATAAAAGGGGGTGAGGCCAAGGGTGTCGTACTGCAAAATGGCGATGAATTCTACGCCAAAACAGTTGTTTCAAACCTCGATCCCAACAGGACCTATTTGAAACTGGTAGGCGAGGAGGCCCTGCCGGAAGATGTGGTCAAAGAAGTCAAGAGATACAAACTTCGGGGTAGTTCCGGCAAGGTCAACCTGGCGCTGGACCGGGCCCCCGAATTCTCCTGCAGACCCGGCATAGGAGACCATTTAAGAGGAGATATCGCCATTGCTCCCAACACCGAATACCTCGAAAAAGCTTTCGATCAGGCCAAATATGGTGAATTTTCTACCAGGCCATACATCAATGCAGTGATTCCCACACTTACTGACCCAAGTCTGGCACCCCCGGGGAAGCACATTCTTTCCTGTTTTGTTCAATATGCCCCTTACCATATCAAGGAAGGACCTGAACACTGGCCACAGCTGAGAGAAGCTTTTGGTGATACCGTCGTGGACACCATGGCTGAATACATACCGGGATTGAAAGACATGATATTACACCGCCAGGTCCTGACCCCTTGGGATCTTGAACAATCTATGGGACTGACGGAAGGAAATATCTTTCAAGGAGAACTGACGCTCGAGCAGCTTCTCTTCCAACGACCTATCGCGGGATATGCGAAGTACAAGACCCCGATACAACGGTTGTATATGTGTGGCTCGGGCGTACACCCCGGTGGTGGTATTATGGGTGCCAGTGGTGAGCTTTGCGCCAAGAGCATGTTACATTCTAAAGCCGTTTAAATAAATACTATGGAAAGCACCTATGATAGGGTTGTTCTCGGGGCAGATGTGAATGGTTTGACCACAGCATGTATGCTTGCCAAGAAAGGTCATAAAGTTCTTCTTTTGGAAGAAAGAAACCACCCAGGTGGTATTGCCATGGGACCCGATGGCACAGAGAATGGTTTGCTTCTGCATTCTTCTCTCCTGAGGAATGAAATTATTACCACCCTTGACCTGACGAATTTCGGATTGCAAATGGAAACGGAAGGACCTCTTTGGACCTATCTCGATGAGAATGGCGATCATTTTAATTTCAGAAGTGATTGGTCCGACGAAGCCCAATTGTCCAAGCTAAGTGAACATGACCTGATGGCGTACCGGGAGTACAGAAGGTTTACGGGAAAGCTTAAGCCATTCCTATTTAAAATTTTTTCAGAAGTACCACCCGATCTGCTTAAGCCGAAAAGCGGCGAAGTATGGTCCCTTTTGAAAAAACTGTTATCCCTGAAGGGACTTGGGAAAAAGGATCTGAACGAATTCATAAAGGTGGCACCCATGTCGATGAAAGACTTCCTGGATGAAAGATTTGATTCAGATGCCTTGAAATCCGTACTGGCCATGCAGGGAATGCGCACTTCTTTCTCAGCACCCTGGTCCGGATATGCCGTGCTAAACCTCTTGATCTGGGAAGCCGTGAGAGGTAAGTCGATAGTTGGCGGATCCAGATTCCTGGTTAAGGCTCTTGAACAGGCCGCCAAGCAATATGGCGTGAAGCTGGCATACGGATCACAGGTCAGCAAGATCATCACACAAAAAGGTGCCGTGACAGGAGTGAGCATATTGGATCATCCACCCGTCAAGACCCAAACGGTATTTTCGACACTAGGCCCAAAGCAAACGTTTTTTAGATTGATCGAGCCCTCGGTGGTCCCGGCCAAGCTTGAATACGATGTGCAAAATTACCGATCCACCGGACATACCGCTGTCCTAAGGATAAACTTGAAACATTTGCCGAAAGGTCTGCAGAAAGAATCGGTGCAGAATAGGACATTTTTGGCCTCCGGTACGCTGATGGATATAGAAAAATCATTTGACCCCGTGAAATATGGCGAGTTTTCCAATCGTCCTGTCATTGAATTCTCTTTCCAAAGCAAAGTCTCTGGACAATCCGATATAACTAGCACAGTAATGAATGCCACCATCCACTA
>JBFKOL010000108.1:0-12088 GCA_041628815.1 Saprospiraceae bacterium
GAAAGTGCACTTTGTCACAGCCTCAACCGCCGACCATCGTTAGGTTATGTGGGCATGTCCTGACTTGCCGATTTTGAGAGCAAAAGTTCAATCGGAACTCTGATTTCAGGTCTCATACAATAGTTTTATACATCTCATTCATCAAAAATAAATACGTCTTCAATCGCCAGGTCAAATGTCCTGGCGATGTCGTACGCCAGCTTTAAGGAAGGATTGTACCGTCCCTTCTCCAGGAAAACAATCGTTTCCCTGCGTACATTGACTTTCTTTGCCAGGTCTTCCTGGGTAAAACCGTGCCTAGCCCTAAGTTCCTTAATCCTTGTCCTCACCTTCTATACCCACTTTTGAATAGTACATCCATAAAACCACAAACAGTACGCCCATCCCGACAATTCCCAATCCAACGGGAACAATGGGTCTGACCGTGATGTCTACCGTAAATAGGACGATGAAAGTCCACATGTAGATGGAGTAAACAAAAGCCACAGCTGCTGCCTTCTGTTTTACCCTGACGCTCATTTCGTCTTCGACCGGCAGACCCTTCTTGTGATCCTTCATTTGCTTTATACCCATAACCAAACTAACGATTACAATGATACCCACCAATCCGGCAATCGAATATTCAAACACCGACAGTTTCTCCATAGTCGAGTATATCCATAATCCAATTGTGAAGGTTACGGTCCCGATCACCGTAAAAAGCATGGTCAATTTGGTCTTATTCATAATATTACGTTATTTTATTCTAACATAAAGTTAGAAATATATAACATAAAGATCAATAGGTCTTTTGACTATTCTATTTATTCCGCATATACCGTCGCAGCATATACTGCGCCGCCAACCACAACACCGCCGGTAATACAGCGCTGGCTACCAGGGCAGCATAAGGCGCAGCATGCCCCGTATGCCCCACATATGCAAATACGAAACCCAGCGGCAACGATCCACACAACAGGGCCACCATGAATTTGTTTGCCTTCATCTGGTGCAATCCCGCCATACAGGCGACCACTTCGGGTACGATGGGCAACCACCGGGATATGGCCACGATCCATCCGCCACGATTTGCAAATTGTACTTCTCCTTTGGTCAACCCTTCCGCCCCTAAGATCCATGAGGCTCCTTTTCGGCCCAATGCCCTGCACAAACCGTATGCCAGCATCCCGGAAAGGAAATTACCCGAAGTTGCCAGTACCCCTCCCAATAGGGGACCGTAGATGTATCCGAGGGCCGACATGATAATCGTAGCCGGCAAAGGCAGGAAAAGATCGCCGATCAGTAATACGATACCGATAAGCCATGCCAACCGGCCGTATTCGCTTAACTCGGCGACAGCGTTCTCTTCACTGAAAATTGCGGAAAACCAATCACCCCAGATAAGGAACGACACGACAATCAACAAAACGAGAAACAAAACTACCGACCATCGTCTCATAGGAAAAAGTTATACAGGTATCTTCCGTAACTTACCATAACATATTTCAAGTTCAAAACATTACCTATGCCTAAACCCGAACCCCGAGGATTGGACCCGGATCAGTTGCCACAGCTGTGTGCGGAAGTTATAAAAAATGCCAAATTCCCTATGCTGGCTACCATGGATGGAAAGCAACCCAGGATACGGCCCGTATCACCAGTCCGGGTCGATGGTTTCACCATCTACATCGCCAATCTCCGGTCTTATGGAAAGACCAAGGAAATAGAAAAAAATCCACGCATAGAATTGTGCTACCTCGATGCGGACCATAACCAGGTGAGGATAACGGCTAAGGCTGAAGTCGTCAGGGATCGCAGCCTGCTGGAAGATATTTGGCGCAAAAACAGGTTACTCGAACACTACCTCGGCTCCATAGACAATCCCGAACTCATTGTATACCGCATGGTGCCCAGTCGCGTAAGGTATATGCAGGAATGGGCGCTTGAATATTACGATGTACCGGTTACCAATGAAGTAAAAGACTGAAAAGAATTATCTACCTTGTACGACCCTTAGACTATCTGAACCGAATACTATTTGACCACCCTATTCAATTCTTTTTTAACCCAAGTATTATGACAGCTTTCAAGCCCATTCTGGTTTTAACCATTCTCGTGATGTTCCTTTCAGGTCTCCATGCACAGGAGACTTTTCCGAGAAACGATGTCAAGGATACGCGCTCTGAAGCATTTGCCTTGACCCATGCCACCATCCAGGTAAATCCCGGATCCCAGGTACAGGATGCCACATTGCTCATCAAAGGAGGTAAAATTATCGCGACCGGAAAAAACATCGACATACCCCCGGGTTTCCAGATCATCGATTTGAAGGGGAGCTTTGTCTACCCTTCCTTCATCGATCCGCATACAAACTACGGATTGCCGGAGGTCGAAAGACCTCGTGGTGGAGGATTTGGCGGACGCGAACAAATCACCAGCAATACCAAGGGTGCGTACAACGCCAATGAATCGATCAAATCGCACTATCACGCATCGTCAGAGTTTTCAATAGACAACAAAGAAGCTGGCAGCCTGAGGGCTCAGGGTTTTGGGGCAGTACTGACTTTCAGACCTGATGGCCTGGCACGTGGTACATCTACCTTCGTCAGCCTGGGGGAAGAAAGCGACAATATCGCAATGCTGAAAGACATAGCCGCGGCACATTATTCGCTAAACCGCGGCACATCCCGGCAAAACTACCCGAGGTCGATGATGGGATATATCTCCCTGCACAGGCAAACCTTCCTGGATGCTGCCTGGTACGGTGTACAAAGTCCCCGTCCCTTCGCCGACAAGACACTCGAAGCGTGGATCGACCAGCAATACCTGCCCCAGATTTTTGATGCGGGAAGCTGGATCAATGCACTCAGGGCAGATAAGATAGGCGACGAGTTTGGTGTCCGGTACATCGTGAAGGGCGGCGGTGATGCCTATCAGAGGATCGACGAAGTCAAGGCCGCCAATGTGGACCTCATCGTTCCTGTCAACTTTCCGGATGCCCATGATGTCGATGACCCCCTGGACGCCGAGAAAGTATCACTGGAAGATATGAAACACTGGGAACTGGCTCCGGCGAACGCCGCCGCCATCCATAAAGCAGGGATCCGTTTTGCTTTCACCGCTGATGGACTGCGCAACAAATCCGAGTTTCTTGGAAACATCCGCAAGGCCGTTCAATACGGGTTACCGGAGAGTGCAGCATTACAAGCACTGACAGATACACCCGCCCGGATGCTTGGTGTCTATGAGATGATCGGATCGCTTGAATCCGGCAAGGTGGCCAACTTCATCGTTACCTCAGGTAACCTCTTCGAAGAAAACACAAAAATTCATGAAAACTGGGTCCAGGGAAATCGGTTCGTTCTCAGTGAACTGCCCGATGAAGATCAAAGCGGCCAATACACCGTATCGGTCGACGACCAGTTATACCATTTTGAAGTCAGTGGCAAGCCGGGATCCTATAAAGTCAAAAATGTCATCAATGATTCTACCACCTTAGATGTAAAAGCCAACTTCGACCATGCGCGTGTTACATGGAGTTTTAAAACGTCCAAAAAAGATAAGGATGATATAAGGTTGAGCGGTTGGACCACCGATCAGGGTTGGAAGGGCACCGGTCAAAAGGCCGATGGTTCGTGGACCACATGGGAGGCCAGGAAAAATGATACCCAGGAAGGAGACGGTCGGAAGGAGTCCGGGAACAGGCCTGGTCAAAAAGAAGATTTGAACCTGGGAGAAGTCATTTATCCATTTATAGCCTACGGAAAAACAACTTTACCGACGCAAAAGACCCTGTTGATACAGAATGCCACCGTTTGGACCAATGAAGAAGAAGGAGTCCTTCAAAATGCGGACGTGCTCATCCGAGATGGAAAAATTGCAGGCATCGGAAGACGCCTGCAGGTACCGGACGCCGAAATCATCGACGGCTCTGGCAAACATCTTACCCCAGGAATTATTGACGAACATACTCACATCGCAGGTGGAGGCAATGACGGCGCCGTCAATTCATCGATGGTGCGGATCGGAGATCAGGTCAATTCAGAACAGGTCAACATTTACCGCTCGCTCGCCGGGGGTGTGACAGCAGCACAGGTACTCCATGGCTCGGCCAACCCTATAGGGGGACAATCCGCCCTGATCAAGCTTCGTTGGGGTGAAAGCCCGGAAGGGTTGAAAATCAAAGATGCACCCAAGTTCATCAAGTTCGCTCTGGGTGAGAATGTCAAACGATCCACCAACCCGGAATCGATTCGATATCCTCAATCGCGAATGGGTGTAGAACAGATCTATGTCGATGCTTTTACCAATGCCCGAGAATACGAGAAGCAATGGAAAGCTTACGAAGCATTGAGCGTGGCCCAGAAGAAAACGGCCATAAAACCACGACGCGACCTGGTGCATGACGCCATGCTCGAAATCCTGAAAGGTGAAAGATTCATCACCTGCCATTCCTACGTACAGTCGGAAATCAACATGCTGATGAAAGTCGCGGAACAATTTGGGTTCCGGGTGAATACCTTCACGCATATCCTCGAAGGGTACAAGGTGGCCGATAAAATGAGAGAACACGGTGCTGCCGCGTCCTCCTTTTCAGACTGGTGGAATTACAAATGGGAGGTGCGCTATGCCATCCCTTACAATGCCGCCATCCTCCACAACGAAGGCGTCCTTACCGCCATCAACTCAGATGATGCCAATAGCGGCAGACGCCTCAACCAGGAGGCAGCGAAATCCATCAAATACGGAGGTATGTCAGAAGAAGACGCGCTCAAAATGGTCACGTTGAATCCTGCCAAAATGCTGCACCTCGATGACCGGATGGGCAGCATAAAGTTGGGCAAAGATGCAGACGTGGTTTTGTGGACGGACCATCCGCTTTCAATCTATGCCAAAGCAGAAAAGACCATCGTCGACGGCAAAATTTATTTTGATCTCGTGGAGGATGAAGACAACCGGCATGCCTTGCAAGAGGAGAGAGCCCGATTGATACAAAAAATGAAGGATGCCAAGAAAAGAGGTGGACGTGCACAGCGTGGACCTTCAGCCGTGCACTTTGATTTCCACTGCGATGACATCTATGATTCGGGATTGTACCTAAACCATGAAAAACACTAAAGATGAAAACTCAATTATCAGTCTTAACCATAATAATCCTTTTGCAAACATCATGGGGACAGGTTCCAACACCTGTGGACAGCCAGGAAGGCCCGGTCATGATCATAGGTGCAACAGCACATATTGGAAATGGCAATGTTATAGAGAATTCAGCAGTTGCCTTCGAGCAGGGAAAAATAACACTCGTGGCAGAAGCTGCAACCATCCGCGTAAACTTGCAGGATTATGAAGTAATCAATGCAGAAGGCAAACATGTGTATCCTGGCCTTATCCTTCCCAATTCGCAATTGGGTCTGCTCGAAGTCAACAACGTACGCCCCACAAACGACACGAGGGAGACAGGCAGCATCAACCCGAATGTACGGTCACTGATCGCTTACAATACCGATTCAGAAACCATCCCCACCCTGCGCTTCAACGGGGTATTACTTGCAGAAACCACCCCGCTGGGAGGAAGGATCTCGGGAAGGTCTTCGGTAATGGAACTGGAAGGCTGGAACTGGGAGGACGCGGCCCACAGTATCGATGTGGCCATGCATCTCAACTGGCCCAACAAATACACCAGTAGGTTTGATTTTTCGACGTTCACAAGAAGTGAAGAAGCGAATAGAGATTATGACGACCAGGTCGAAGAGCTCCGCAGCCACTTCTTGGATGCCAAAGCTTATAAGGCCGCCGAAGATAAAGTGGAAAACATAAAACTGAGCAGTATGGAAGGACTGTTTGAAGGCTCAACGGTATTGATGGTCCATGCCGACGATCCAAAAGAAATTGTAGACGCAGTACTGTTCGCCGAATCCTTCGACATCGAAAGAATAGCCATTATCACCGGGTCAGGAGCCCTAAGGGTGACTGGTTTCTTAAAGGATCACGGCGTGCCCGTCATTATATCTATGGTACATACGCTTCCTGACAGGGCTGACGACGACATCGTATTACCCTACAAATTGCCTAACATCTATCATGAAGCCGGTTTGACAGTAGCGCTGGCCCATAGCGGCATGCTAGCCCATTCGCGAAACCTGCCGTTCTATGCAGGCACAGCGGCTGCCTATGGTGTGGACAAGGAAACAGCGCTGCAGATGGTGACTTCCCATACGGCAGAAATATTGGGTGTCGCAGACCGGGTAGGAACCCTGGAAGCCGGAAAAGATGCAACCCTCTTTATTTCTGAAGGTGATGCGCTCGATATCAGGACCAACATTTTGTCACACGCATTTATAAGTGGAAAAAAGATTGTTTTGGACAACAAGCAACAAGCCTTGTTTGAGCGGTATTCCAAAAAGTACGGGCATATCGATTAATAAAGCCTCAACAACGGAACTTGGAAATCACAAGGTTCAATTGACTAGTATTATTTGAGCCTTAACTTCATTATTGGCAACCGCTTTAGATGATTCAATGACATCTTTAACCATGACGAAAGATTTCTACTAAATAGAATAGGTTCGATTAATCTCCCATACTGTTTGCCCCTGTTAATTCTCATGGAGAAAGGAAACAAATTGGCCGAGCAAAGTGGAGCTTCCGAAGCTTTATTACGCTACAATTATTGATACCCGGCAATCCAAAAGCGTAGGAGCCGTATAAGTATTAAGAGAATTATGCCGGTAGATTCCCCTGGAAGCCTAGAATTAAAAAATCCTTGTTTTAGGGGTATACCCCTCCTAAATTGGGTGAATACCCATATAAAACATTCTTAATATATAAAGTTATTGTAATGGTTAATCGATACAGTTGTCTTGGGGGCACCGAAATTTGATGCCTCGACAGGATACACAAATAACAAAAAACTAACAACATGAAAGCTCCATTTTCAAATTCGGAAAAACTACATGCCTTTATCAGTGATTTCGTCAAAATCGTTTCACTGCATCGCTTTCTTATTCGGACATTGGATCGGGCCGTGGTACAAAACGAATATTGTCCTTTCATGGGACAATGGGCATTTCGCATAAAGGCCTTCTATCACCGCAAAATGGCCGATGAAATAAGATGTGTCATTTCAGCACACGATGGCATCTCAGCACTCCAGATGCTGGATGCATGCGAAGGGGTCGATAAGGCCGTGGATGAACTGTATATAGACGATATTCAGGTGACCATTTTGCAAAGGGCGAGGCTGCTGTTCAGGCAGTACCAAAAAATCCTCAAAAACAATTATTTGCCTTTGAATCTGCAGGACAAGCTCATCAAACACCTCGTCCAACTAGAAGACCTTTACGTGAATCTATCTGATGTGCAAAGACAAAAAACCACCACCCAAAAAATCGAACTACCACAAGTATTGGAAAGACGTAAAATTTCGATTTCATCTATTTAGTCAATCAAACCAACCGTTGAAACAGTAGAAAAAGGGAGCCCCGGTGAAGCAGCCGGGGTTTTTTTATTTTGTCTAAAAAGCAAAAAGAATGCGGGCCATCGACAATGCTTTGTAAAATGTCTTGCCAAAATCGTTAATTTTCAAGCCTCAAGTTTTACCATGAAATACTTGCTGTATACCGCCTTTACCTTGGTCACATCAATGACTTGTATTGGGCAACAATCTGAAACGTATGACTACTTCCGCGCCAATAAGGAAATGATACAAAATGGTGTTCAGGCCATCCTCACCTGCAATGGTTTGTTCACATCTCATCGCACCCTGGAACAAGTCAAAAAACAAGAACTGGCCTACCTGGAGGCGTCTTTTTTCCCCGCAGGCATGGCGTCTATTTCAGTTGACCAAGAAAGACGTGCTGTTGCCATCGGAACACCGGGTGAGACGCCCGTCATGCGCGCCGCATTCCGGGAGGGAATTGGCTGCATCATTCTTGCACCGGACCAGACTTTTGAAGATATACCCACGCTGCCAGAGCAAACCCTCCAACCACTTACTGGTGATCCAGCCAATATTCCATGGCCAGATGGAGATTTGATAGAAGATCGCCGAATATCAGATGATCTGAATGCGAATGCATTACAAGCAGCCTCTGACTGGGCCTTTAACCGCGAATCTCCAGAGCAGGTAACACTCAGCCTGCTTGTCATACACGATGGAAAGATCGTTCATGAGCGTTATGCCCCCGGCGTTGATATGCACACCCGTACGCGCACCTGGTCCACTGCAAAGAGCATCGCCGTCACCTTGATGGGTATCCTCGCCGACCAGGGAAAACTGGCATTGGACGATCCTTTGAAACTCGAGTGGCTTCCTGCCAACAACAATCCCGAAGATGACCCGCGCCTCGCAATTACCCTCCGTGATGTGCTGCAGATGTCGAGCGGCCTGGAAACCGTAGACAATATGCGCATGGAATATGCAACGGGGTCGGGACTTGCCTATTGGGCAGGGGCAAGCATCGCCAAGGGTGCGCTGAACAGGGGACTGATACGGACACCTGGCAGCACGTGGGATTATGAAAATTACGACACCATCCTCGGAGTACTGGCCATGAAGAAAGCACTGGGTGACCAAAAGACCTACATGGAGTTCCCGAGAAAAGCCTTGCTGGACAAAATCGGCATGCGCAATACGCTCTTAAGCACAGACCGGTTTGGCGATTTTGTTCTGAGCAGCCAGGTCTACACCAACGCCCGTGACCTTGGCAGATTTGGTCTGCTGTATCTGAATAACGGCTTATGGAATGGAGAGAGATTGCTCTCGGAGGACTGGATAGCATTTGTCCGCACCCCTGCCCCATCAACCAGTGAAACCGGCAATTTCTATGGTGCCCAGTGGTGGCTCGTTCCCGACAGTCGCACCGATGTGCCCAAAGAAGCTTATTCAACCGCCGGTAACCGCGGACAGTATGTGATCGTCGACCCGACCCATGATCTCGTCATTGTGCGGCGGGGACTCGACTACGGAAGACAGGGTTTTAACCGTTGGGATCTGTTAAGGGAGGTGTTGAAGGCTTTTGAGTGAAGCGCACATGTGGCCAAGTTGTCCGGTTACCCGGTTACCCGGTTGTTCAGTTGTGCGCTTCGCTGTTGTGAAGTTTTGAGGTTGTGAAGTTTTGAGGTTGTGAAGTTCATCAATTACCGGGCGACTTCTAAAAAAATGAGGTTGGCATCCTTTGACACCAACCTCAACCCTTATTAAGAAAAATCAACTAGCCTTATAATTCTTCAGCGCGTCACCACGACCGATTCGTTGTGAATACGGTGGTAACGGTCATCATAGATTTCTATGTTGTATCCTGCCGGCACCCAATGGCTAACCGGAAATTCCACATCTCCTATCCCTTCATCTTTGGTGGTCTTTAAAACCATCGAACCAGCGGCATTGGTAACTTTTATGTGAAATGTTTTTTCAGCCAGGGATCCAAAAGCGATTTTCAGATGGTCGACGGCTGGATTGGGACTGACAGAAATATGCGTGCCGGGATTGTCAAGCCACAAGGCAAAATTGAGGTTGTGTACCTCATCGATAACAAAAGGCCTAGCCTTATTAGGACCTTGCCATTCGGTTATCTCCACATAAGCGGTGGCATATTGACGGGTGACAAGCTTATGGCTCCAATCGGCCAGGCACGGTTTGGACAGATCCTTGACATCAAATTTTAACCTTACAACAGGTAACCAGCCCAAATCCCTTTCTATGGGATAACCGCCCCGGCTGTCATCCAAGAGGTCAACACGTAGATTGACAAATCCCAAATCTTCATCATAAGGAAGATGACCGGAAAATGCCGCATCCCTGTGAGCAATTGATTCAAGGATGATTACCTCACTGTATCGATCTCGAGGTAACAGTAATAGGGCATCACCCTTATCAAAGGACAAGTTTTTAGAATCGAAATACAGCCTGTAATTCTGATCCCCAAGGTACACGGCACCTGTCGAATGGTAGCGCACAGAAAGATCCACAAAAATGGAATGAGACGCTAGGTCAACTACAGCTACTTCCATCTTCATATCGAGATACTGCTGAGCAGACACGACCTGAACAGCACAAATTGCTGCCCAAAACACCACTGTTTTCAAACTCATCTATCAGGTTTTTAGGGACGTCTTTTCAGACCCTCAATATTATTTGAGGACTATATACAGTGACAAGATAAATTACACTTCCCCCCAGTGGTCATAATAGACTTTGACAACGTGATGACATATATAAAAAATATGTAAAGTGTAAAGTGTTGTATTTATAGTATTTAAGTATTATTATTTGTAGTTGGTAAATAACACATAGCCTTTTAATCCATATTTCAACAAGCGCAGATATTGCTTCCTAAAGCGATATAGTGTAACGCATCTATGAATCAGCTGGACATCAAGAAAAAGTATGACAAATGCCATCTGTGCCCGGTAGAAATGAAAATCCTATCTTAGAACCCATCTTAACGTTCCATGGAAGTAAAATCAAAATCCCATTGTACAGCCACCTTAGGAGGTGGATGTTTTTGGTGCATCGAGGCCGTTTATCTCATGCTGCGTGGTGTGGGCCAGGTCATATCAGGCTACAGCGGAGGACACGTACCTAACCCGACCTATCGGGAAGTGTGCTACGGGAAAACAGGTCATGCCGAAGTCGTTCAGATTCATTACGACGAGAATATTATTTCTTTCGAAGAGTTACTTGAAATATTCTGGACTGCCCACGACCCAACGACGCCCAACAGGCAAGGCAATGACATAGGTCCGCAATACCGTTCCATCATACTTTATCACGACGAAAGCCAGAGGAAAAAAGCACTGGATTCCATCAAAAATGTGGCTTCATCCATTTGGGATGATCCCATCGTGACAGAAGTATTACCCTATCAATCGTTTTATCCGGCCGAAGCTTATCACCAGGATTTTTACAGGCTTAACCCAGGCTACGGCTATTGCCGGGTAGTGATCGATCCTAAAATCGCCAAAGTGAGAGCCAAATTCCTTGAGAAACTAAAGAAAGTAAAACAATAATCTAACCTTCTAATTCAGGAGACCAGTTGTCCTGAAGCTGCAACAACTGTCTGTCCACTTCTTGTCTCACTTCATGCACAAAGTCCTCCCCTTCTTTGGAAGGTATGGGTCGTCCGATATACAAGCGGGCGTATGTGCGCCACTTGCCCAATTGCTGGAGCATCTGTTTGGCCATACCTCTCGCAGTCCAGTAGTCTTCCTTATCTCTGTAGGCGATTGCCACTGGGAGAACCGGGATACCCAATTCTGAGGCTACTTTGAACGTCCCTGGCTTGAAAGGAGCAGTAGTCCTGCCTGCTGTAGTCGTACCTTCAGGGTAGACAAGGACGCTGTGCCCATTTTTCAACAAATCAGCCGTTGCTTCGCGGGCGAGATACCTGCTGCTCTCTACATCGCGTCTGACGAAAACAATTCCGGTCATCTGGGCACCTTTCCCGATGACCGGGATTTTACTCACTTCATCTTTTGCAATGATGAACATATCGAGGTAGGCAAGTTGTATTATGGGATCGGTCAGACTGCGGTGATTGCTTACGATCAGCATTCCGGGAGCCGGCTCCTCTTCAATCACCGTTTCCACAGAAATACCTAGAATTCGAAGTGACCATACAGCCCAGCTGCGGCGGTAAGCAAATCCCAGCCCAACTGTATGCCCACGGAAGATCCCATGTATCCACAATACCATCATGTGACCTGTTGTATGGATAATCATAAGTAGTACGCGAATGGTAAGGAGAATCAACGACATCTGTCCTATCTATGCAAAGGACAAGATAACCATCTGGCATTAGATAACGTTCAGTCTTTTGCCAGTTCGTGGAGGAGCGATTTGTATCTTATTCCCTCTTTCAGGGCCATAGCCATAACCTCTTCTACCATACCTAAGGCACGATCCTCCTGGCCAAGTTTATAGAGTATAGCAGCTCTGAAGTCGGTATTTCGATAAGTCTTTTGTTTGAAATAGTGATAGGAGACTAAATCCAGAAGTAATTCAAGGTCATCTTTATCTGTTGACAGATTCAGGGCAATTTGAAAAAGTTCGTCCTGTTTCTCCCAGGGCGTACCTTTGTAGTAATAGAGGAACTCATAGATCTCGTCC
>JBFKOL010000109.1:0-12057 GCA_041628815.1 Saprospiraceae bacterium
AGTGAAGTATATCTTTCATTTCTGTAAAGCGCATCTTTTTTTCAACCAACGCTTTTCGATTAACAACTAAAACGTATTCCTCCCTGTCTTTTTCCCACCAGTTGATATTGGCATTGGTGTTAAACTCAGAAATCCTAGGGTGCTTAATCAGGTCCTCACCCAAAGAGACGGCATACCGTTCCAACTGGACCTTGTCATATCCCCGGAGAATGACGCGAAACTTGGGTACAGACGTACCGGAGTGATTGCTGAATCCTTTGCCGACACCGTAAATGTTCCATTCCGTACCACCCTGGTCGACGGCGAAAGCCTCAAGCCGGCTTTTGAGAATGTACGGAAATGAGCCATCACCGTTTTCTGGAAAAAGAACTTTTATCTGACCGTATTGTCCTCCCGTCACAGTCGTGAGATAAGCTCTCATTTTGTGAGAGAACTGCCCCAGGAATTGCTCCAGTTTCGACATTAACTCATTCATCTGTTCTATGGTACTTCCCATGGGCATGGAAGCAGTGACCATCAATACGGTTTCTTCCGTAGATCTGAAACCGGATGATTCAGATACGTAATGAGAAAACAAACGAAGACTTCCACCGAGCAGGCGATTGGTCCAGGGTTTGATTTTTTCGACGTAATAAGCTGAACCCAACGTATGATTGTACCATGACCAATTCTCAACCTGGTTGGGTAGCCAAAACACCGGAATGCCAAAGATGAATATTGTGGAAGTCAATCCTGCACGGCGAAATCCCCTGATGCGATGAACAAATGCGTTATACAGTCGATTCACTGTTATCACGTGAAGTGCTGTCGAGGACTTGATATTTTTGACTGCCGTGTCTTGATTCATTCGGAGTAGATCGATCATGGCAGGGACAAAAAGGTAGGCTACAATCAAGGAAATGCTCAAATTAATACCAAGGACTTTGGCAAATTCTTGGAGTTCAAATTTTAAGTGCTCCGGAAGCATGAAAATGATAAAAAGAGCCGAAAGGGTTGTCAGTGTGCCAGTCAGCAGAGCAGGAAAGACCATCCTGTCACGATTTTTCCGGTAATGGTGCATCATCACGATGATGTTGTCGATTACAATGCCAAATGAAATCGTTATGGCTGCCAGTGCGTAAAGATTTACCTGAATCCCCAAAAGATGGTAGGCGATGATAGCCAATCCCAAATTGACCCCTGCGGAGGTTACCAGTACAACCGAAGTCTTCAGGTTTCGATAGGCAAGTATCACCAATAACAGCATCAGTGAAAGTGACCAAATCGTTCTTTCTGCTATCTTGCTCAACTCGGCACGAATGTATTTGGTCCGATCAAATTCAAGGTACAGGCGGTAGTCTTCAGGCATGAAGGCCTTGAGGCCACCTGCTCGGCTCTGTACACGATCTGCCAGTTTAAGGTGGTTGGTTCCAGCCTCGGGAATTAGTTTGACCCGAACCGATTCGCGGCCATTCACCCTGTAGTGCCTGGACTTTCGCTCCCGTTGCCAGGAAATATCAACCAGGGAGGTTAGTGGAAGGTAATTTCCATTCCCCACAGGGACTTTTAAGTGGGCTATGTCCATCAATTCCTTACGGTCAAGGCGAAACTGCAGGTATCGGTCCCGGTAAAATCCACTGTCAAACGGTTTTATTGATATATGTTGCCGCAGTACCTCCCTGAGCACCGACTTTTGAGTCCCTAATTGCTCCAACAACGACTCGTCGTATATCAGCCTGTATTCCATTTTTTCATTGCCTTCAATTTCGACACGTTGCAACCCCGCTATATCCGCAAAGTAGGGCACCAGAACCTGCGTCACATAGGTATGAAGTTGGTATGACGAAATCGGGCCGTGGAGACTGTAAGACATTATTGCAGGGTCAATTTCTTGTGCATCAGGATCGTTGAGAACGAGATCCGGATAACCGGCCCCATATGGAAATTTTACATATAGCGTCCGGATCACTTGGGCTACCTGAAACCGTATTAAGTCCAGTGATACGCCTTGATCAAGGGAGATCCGTGTGAAACCACTCCCGGTGGAAATCTCGGACTTAATTTCATTAATGCCTTCCAACAGAGTGATACCAGCTTCTGTGGGGGTGGTCATGGTTCGTTCGATTTCTTCAGGAGGAGCATTGGGATAACTGTACTGAATCGTGATGGTCGCGGAACGATGGGAAGCACCAAAGTCAAACGCCAGTCGCGGAAAGGTGTAAAATCCCATTAATGAAAACGCTAATCCTACCAAAACGATGGAAATAGGTTTCATAAACCCAGAATTTTGGCATAAAGAAGAGACATACCCTTAGATAAAGAGGATTTCAATATAGCCCGAGGAAATCCAAAATCCGAAGACTGCTATTGACAAAAAGGCCCATAATCTGACACTTTGAGACCTTTTGGATCATACTCGGACGCTCATGAAGATCCGTCCCCAATTTTAGGTAGTTTCATCCATGAGGGTATGAAAAAACTGCTGTCCATATTTCCGATATTGTTCATTGTTGGAGCGTGCGAGAAAAGTTCGCCAGAACAATTTCCCGAGACAATCAAGAATGAGAAAAACCTGAATTTTGATCAGCCTGAGGTAGAGGTCATTCGGGCAACTAGGAACATCTTGGTCTTGAAGAAACTAGTCAATGGCAAAATTAAGGCCTTCGACCGTGTTGAAATCAAGTTTGAAGCGACAGGCCGCATAACCCATGCCGAGCTGCAAAATGGACAACGGGTAACAAAAGGATCGGTTCTTGCCAAGTTAGATGACACAGATTTACAATACGAACTGGCCCACAAACGGATCGATCTCGAAGTAGCGGAAAATGACCGTAAGGAACGCATGATGCTGGTCAGCGGTGGCGATTTCGGTGATTCAACCATCACAGAACAGCAGCGCCGGTACATCGATATCGTATCGGGATACAACCGGGCACGTCAAGCCATTGAAGGTACACAGCATCAGTTATCGAAGACCACTGTTCTTTCACCATTTGACGGGCTGGTAGGAGACCTCCAAGTAAAGCGTGATCAATATGTATCCACAGGCGAGACCTTGTGCTCCCTCGTTAACCCTGGCTCTTACGAAGCGACATTTGCCGTGACCGAAGCCCTTGCCCTAGAACTCTGGAAAGGTCAGCCAGTATCCGTCAGACCACTGGCCCGGAAGGGCCTGGTGGTCAAAGCAAAAATCAGTGCGATCAACCCCCGCGTCGATGAGCATGGACTGGTCACCGCTTATGCCAGGGTACAAAACAACCACCACATCTTTTTCGAAGGTATGAATATTGAAGTCGCCGTCGAGAATCCATCTCCTCCAGTCATCGTGGTACCCAGAGATGCGCTGGTCCTTCGATCTGGCAGGGAAGTAGTCTTTACCTATAATCCCGACGACGGGCGAGCCAAATGGAACTATGTGACGGTGGCACATGAAAACGACGAGATGCTCGGCGTCTCAGATGGGCTCAAAGAAGGAGACCTGGTCATCATTAAAGGTCAATCGGTGTTGGACCATGATGCTGAAGTGATTTTGGGGAATGATGGAAAAGAATAGCATATGATCAATGATTTTTGATACGGTATTTAAGGATTTCTTGATCCTTGGTAAGTTATAAAACATCAAATATGTGTGAGTCGTGAACAGGCTGGAACTAGAAGAGAAATTGATATCATTTTCTGAAATGATCCTACATATACAGCGCAATGTTCCTCAGAAACAAGCAAGTCTTTATTTAAACAGCCAGATAGTGCACTCATCTACTTCGGCAGCCTTGAAGTTTGGAGAGCACCAGGGAACCGAAACTAGAAAGGACTTTTTGCACAACATGAAACATTGTTTAAAGGAATTGTGCGAAACCCATGTAAATCTTAAGAATATTGAAAGGGCAACGATTCCAGGCACCCGGGAATTAAAAAAAGCTATCATCGAGAACAACGAATTAATGGTAATATTCACCTCAAGCATAAAATCGTCTTTAAATAATTACTACAAAGAACAAAGGTCTTGATTGTACGCTGATGGTTGTCATTGTAATTCAACTATCGAATGTCACCTATCGAATATCTGATATCAAAGGAATTGTTCTTCAAAAAATTCTAAGTTGTTAAACTTCTTAATCTCCAGGCCCATTGGTGTCACAATGACGACGCTCGCCGTGGTGATTATCTCTTTTGTATTCCTGGGACGAATACCTATCTCGCTGCTGTCGGATATCCCGATACCGACAATTGCCGTCCAGGTAAGTGCCCCGGACATGGATGCACGTACACTTGAAAATACGGTCACTCGTACTCTTAGAAACGAGCTTTTGCAGGTAAACAATCTAAAGGATATAAGCAGCCGGTCTCGCAATGGAAGTGCACTTCTCAGATTGACACTTGATTACGGAATCAATACGAGCCTGAGTTTTATTGAGGTCAATGAAAAAATTGACCAGGTGATGCACCTACTGCCTCGAGACATGGGCCGCCCCAGGGTCATCAAGACCAATGTTTCAGATATCCCGGTTTTTACACTACACATGATTCCCGAAAGTACCATACGGGAGTTCAATTTGCTGGAACTATCCCAGTTTGCAGAAAATGTCATCAAGAGACGGTTGGAGCAATTGAAAGAAATCGCCTTCGTCGATATCCATGGCATGGCCTTCCCCGAAGTCGTGGTAAAGCCAGACAAGGAAGTAATGACATCGCTAAACATTTCTCAGGACGTCATAGAACGGGCACTGCAGAATGCCAACATAGAAATGGGCAATATCCTGATCCGCGATGGAGCCTACCAGTATGGCATCAGGCTGCGTACAAGACTCGTCACGGTAGACGATATAAAGTCGCTGTATCTGAAAGTTGATGACCGGCTTTTTCAACTCGGCGACCTGGCCACCGTTCGATTGGAGGAAGAACAACGGAAGGGATCTTTTATAGTTAATGATAATAGAGCCATCGTTTTTAGTGTCCGTAAAAAAAGCAATGCCAACAATTATTCACTGCGAAGAAATGTCGCATCACTTATGGCGGCATTTGAAACTGATTACCCGGGTTTGCATTTTGTACTGTCCAATGACCAGTCGCAGATACTTGAGTCATCCATAAACAGTTTGAAGACATCACTTTTCTTTGGACTCACCTTTGCAGGACTGATTCTTTTTGCCTTTTTCAGGGATTGGCGTCCGCCCATACTAATCATCACAGGGGTGCCGATAAGCCTGCTCGTGACGCTTTTATTCTTTTATCTGCTCGATATTTCTATCAATATAATCTCGCTGACAGGGCTGCTTCTTGGTATAGGTCTTATGATCGATAATTCCATCATAATCATTGAAAACATTCAGCAGAAGAGAATTCAAATGTGTCTTTTAGAAGCCGCTGCTCAGGGAGCCCAGGAGGTAGTCCGACCTTTGATTGCTTCGGCGCTGACCACGTCCTCCGTATTTTTACCACTCATACTTTTAAGTGGACTGGCAGGCGCTATGTTTTATGACCAGGCCCTATCCATCACCATTGCGTTGCTCGTGTCAGTGACCACATCTTATTTCGTGCTTCCGGTAATTGCAGCGTTTGTGCTGAAAACCAATGGCGCTTTTCGCGAAAGAAGAAAACGGCTATCCCATTCCTCGATGATTGGTTGGATTGTGACACAAAGAAAATGGCTTCTCCCATTGTTTCTTCTTACCGGATTAGCTTCCTTATTTCTGTTTCCAGAAATGAAGAAACAGGCATTCCCGGATATCACGCGTGAATATTTCGAAATAGGGATCGACTGGAATGAACCCATAGACTTGGCCGAAAGTGAGAGGAGGGGCAAAGTTTTTTACGATGATTTCCATGTTCAAATTCGTGAAATTGCCAGGTACCATGGGGAAGTACAATTCATGCTGGCAAAAGAAGACCCGGAATTCAACGAGTCCCGGTTTGTAGTCGCTATTACCAACAATTCGGGCGAACATTTTCGCAGAAAAGTGAAAGATTGGTTCATAAAGCATCATCCAGTCAGTGTGGTTTCCGTCCAACCGGCTCCCAATGTGTTGGACCGCATTTTCCGGACTGACAAGCCTCCAGTGTCAATCTCTATTCAATCAATGCAAACTCTTGGTTTGCCTCCATACAAAGAATCTGTTGTGGTGGTTGACGGACTTAGGGACATCATCCCCGGGTTGGAAATTATTCCCGTCGAAGCCATCGTAACGCTTGAAATACTCCAGGAAAAGTTACTGGTACATGGCGTTTTGTACGACGAAGTCATTGACAAATTGCGTTCTATTTTGCGAAATAACAGGATAACCGAATTGCGCAGCAGCGATCGAATCATCCCTGTTCAAGTCAGCGAAAAAGAGGGTCAAGACCTGGAAGTCTTGCTTCGGGGAAGCTACATTCAAACACCCGGTGGACAAAGAATACCTATCGGTGAATTCATCGAATTAGGTCTCGGCCACGACTACAAGAACATCGAATCGGGGAAGGGTGGAGAACATATTTTGTTGACAACATCTGAATATTTTGATGGGATGGAGCAGCAGGTCCGTGACCGCATCGCAAACTTGGGCGCGTACACTGTGCAATTTGGCGGCAGTTTCTATGAAAATCGCCGATTGATCCGGGAATTACTCAAAATTTCGCTTGTTGTAATCGTATTGTTATTCCTTATTCTTGCAGCTCAGTTCGAATCCCTCATTCAACCCATGGTCGTGGCATTGACACTTCCCGTGGGTATTTTTGGAGCCTTGCTGGCTCTTTATCTTGCAGGGGAGAGCATCAACATTATGGCTCTGGTAGGCATCATCATCATGAGTGGTATTGATGTCAACGATGCAATTTTAAAAATCGATATCATCAACCGGAACCATCGCATGGGTATGTCATTGATCGAAGCCATAGTCGACGGATCCGAAAGACGCATCAGGCCCATTATCATGACCTCCCTGACTACGATGTTGGCAATGACACCGATGCTTTTTACCGATGGTTTGGGAGCGGAACTTCAACGTCCACTGGCTATAGCTGTGATGGGCGGTCTAACGTTAGGTACGGTGGCAAGCATCGTTATGATCCCGATGTTTTACAAGATCACTGTAAAATAAAGGCCATCTATAATTGATGGGGACTTCATCTTAACCGGGATCACACCATCCGGTCAAAGAAGTCTTTTAATCGCCTGCAGGCTTCCATCAGTTGTGATTCGCTTGCCGCATAAGACAACCGTATACAGTCGGGCGCCCCAAAAGCTGCCCCGGCCACGACACCAACATGTACCTCGGCGAGGATCGCTTCGGCCAGCTCGTCGGAGTTATTGATAACCTCCCCCTTGTAAGTCTTGCCGTAAAAGTGGCTTATATCGGGAAAAATGTAAAATGCACCCTGCGGTACATTTACCTTCATACCTTTGATTTTCCTGAGTTGCGTAATGACCTTATCCCTGCGGTCACGAAATATGGCAGTCATTTTTTTAGCTTCCGTTAGATCAGCATCCAATGCTGCAGCCGCTGCCTTCTGTCCAAATGCCGTGGCTCCGGAAGTGCATTGTCCCTGGATCTTAGAACAAGCCTGTGCGATGAATGCCGGGGCAGCCATATACCCCAGTCTCCAGCCAGTCATGGCAAATCCTTTGGACATACCATTAACAATGATTGTACGGTCGCGGATATTTTCATTCGCAGCAATAGAATGATGAACTCCATCAAATACGATGTGCTCATAGATCTCATCGGAGACTACATAGACGTGCTCGTGAGGAGCGATAACATCAGCGATGGCCTTGAGTTCAGCCTTTGTATAAACCGAGCCGGTAGGATTGGAGGGAGAAGAATAAAGCACAAACTTGGTCCTGGGACTGATGGCCGCTGCTACTTGTTCAGGTGTAACTTTGTAGTCATCCTCAATAGAAGCTTCCACTACTACTGGGGTGCCTCCGGCCAGGCGAACGATCTCTATATAAGAGACCCAGTAAGGAGTGAAGATGATCACTTCATCACCGGGGTTGAGCATGGCCTGGCATAGATTCGATATGGTCTGTTTGGCTCCATTGGACACGACGATTTGACTCACGTCAAAATCGAGCCCGTTATCCCTTTTCAGCTTACGGACAATAGCTTTCCTATATTCCAACAGCCCAGGCACGGGTGTATAATGCGTGTAACCGTCATCCAGTGCCTTTTTTGCTGCTTCTCGGATAAATTCCGGGGTTTCAAAATCGGGTTCGCCGACGCTAAGGCTGATCACATCGTGACCCTGTGCAGCCGCGTCGCGCGCCAATTGGGCCATCCTGAGGGTCGCAGATTCAGAAAGGTTGAGGACAGTATCCGATAAAACAGTGAATTGAGACATAATTAAGATTGTTGAAGCGCCAAAAATAATACGCTAGAAGAAATGAATATAGAATTCAGAATGATGAATCTGAATGCATAATTATTAATTCGTCAGCCTTCACCTCCATTTTGTTGTTTTTCCAACCTTTCGACTTGTGTCTTCACTTTGTCATTAAGGCTTTTTTTATAAGACTCCAAGGCAGCGGCGACTCTTTCATCTTGCAACGATAAAATTTCCGCCGCCAGAATACCAGCATTCTGGGCACCGTTCAATGCAACGGTAGCTACCGGTACGCCGCCAGGCATCTGTAGTATACTAAGGACACTGTCCCAGCCGTCAATAGAGTTGGAGGATTTGATGGGTACGCCAATGACAGGTAAAGTCGTAAGAGATGCCACCATCCCTGGCAAATGAGCCGCACCTCCGGCGCCAGCAATGATCACCTGGATGCCACGCGATCTTGCCTCGGTCGCGTATT
The DNA here is from genome assembly GCA_041628815.1 of Saprospiraceae bacterium. Classification (GTDB taxonomy): domain Bacteria; phylum Bacteroidota; class Bacteroidia; order Chitinophagales; family Saprospiraceae; genus JBFKOL01. The sequence goes on from JBFKOL010000109.1 coordinate 8,759, forward strand.
CAAACATTCTTTGGGGTGTCCTGTGTGCCGAAACAATGGTTATTTCAAAGGGAATTTGTATAGAATCAAGGAATTCTGCCGCCTTTGACATGACCGGCAGATCCGATTGCGAACCCATAATGATGCTGATCTTTTTGCTCATGCTATGACTTTAAAGGTCGAAATGATATTTACATATTTTTCAAAAAGTTCTTGATGATCATCACCGATAATGGTGATGTGCCCCATCTTGCGATTAGGACGCGTTTCTTTTTTTCCATATAGGTGAACGTGAACACCCTTCTCCGCCAAAACGCTTCTCAATCCTTGATATTGTACAGCGCCACTGTAACCAGGCGATCCTAATAAATTGACCAACAGTGACTTATGCAAGGTTTCCGGTGAGCCCAGCGGCCAACCGCTGATAGCCCTGAGGTGGTTTTCATACTGCGAACATACACAGGCTTCTATCGTATGGTGACCACTGTTATGGGGCCGTGGTGCAACCTCATTTATCAATACTTCCCCTTCCACCGTAAGAAACATTTCAATAGCCAGGAGGCCGACAATGCCAAATGCTTCAGCAGTGCGCATTGCGAGGTCCTGAATCTTCTTTCGGACTTTATCCGGAATTTCTGCAGGTCCTTTCTGGTAAAGAAGGATATGATTCCTTGGGTCAAAAACCATTTCGACAGGATCATATTGTACCATTTCTCCATGGACAGACCGGCACACAATCACCGCTATTTCCTTTTTTATGTTCACTTTCCGCTCAACGAGAAAGTCTTTCGTAAATGCGCGATTGAGGTCTTGCCCCGACTTTAGGAGGGTAACCCCTCGACCATCATATCCTTCTCTTCTCGTTTTTTGAATCAGCGGATAAGTCCACCGCTCTTCCTGAAGCGCAACTTTCAGACGGGTGAGTTCATCGAAAAGCTCAAACTCAGCAGTAGGGATCTCATGAGTTATAAAAAACTCCTTTTGAAGTCCTTTATCCTGGATCGTAGTAATGACGTCAGCCTGAGGATAGACCTTTACGCCTCTTTCTTCCAGGTACGATAGCGCCCTGGCATTGATCTTTTCTATTTCTACCGTGACAATGTCCATGTCCTTACCAAACTGGACAACGTCTTCGTATTTGGTGAAATCGCCTTCTGTAAAACGATGAGATATCAAACCTGCAGGGAAAGAACGATCTTTGTCCATGAGGCATAAATCCATAGCCAGCGGGGCACCAGCCAGAAACAACATCTTGCCAAGCTGACCTCCGCCGAGGATGCCGATACGATAATGTCTATCACTATATTTTTGTGAATACATAGAATTTTTCCTAATGCAATCTGCTATTATCTGCAGATGGATTCGTTTACAACCTGCATCTTTGCAAAAATGCGATTGAAATGGCGAAAATAATCATAAAGAACGGCTTGGTGATCAACCGTGGAAAATCAGAAATCAAAGATATCATGGTCGCCGGACGAAGAATCATCCGCATGGATAATGACATTAGTGACCCAACAGCCGAAGTAATAGACGCACGGGGTTCATGGGTCATGCCAGGCATCATAGATGATCAGGTTCATTTCAGACAGCCTGGACTTGAGTACAAGGCTACCATTGGAACAGAATCGCGTGCAGCGGTGGCTGGAGGTGTCACCTCATTCATGGAAATGCCGAATACAAAGCCACCAGCGCTCACCCAGGCTCTTTTGCAAGACAAGTACAACATCGCTTCCAGAGATTCTGTCGCCAACTATTCCTTCTACATGGGGGCCTCCAATGATAATTTGGAAGAGGTCCTCAGGACAGACGGATCCAATGTATGTGGGATCAAAGTTTTCATGGGTTCGAGCACCGGGAATATGTTGGTAGACAATGAGAAAACCTTAGAGGGTATTTTTTCTAAAGCACATTTGTTGATCGCAACACATTGTGAAGATGAGGCAACCATCCGGTACAACTTACAGAAGCTAAAGTCGTCCGGTAAGACCTTAACTGCCCTAGATCATCCTTCTATTCGTTCCAGGGAGGGTTGCCTTAAATCGTCGTCTTTTGCCGTCGAATTGGCAAAAACCCATCAAACAAGACTGCATGTTCTCCATATCAGCACCCGTGAAGAGTGTAACCTGTTTAGAAATGACATCCCGTTGCCAAGGAAAAAAATTACGGCAGAAGCATGTGTCCACCATCTTTATTTCAACGATTCCTATTACGAATCTCTGGGAAACCGCATAAAGTGTAACCCGGCAATAAAAACAAAATCTGACCAGGAAGCGATACTAGCTGCCGTACTTGACGGTCGTATAGATGTTATTGCCACAGATCATGCCCCACATACCCTCGAAGAAAAACAGCGCCCTTACGGCAATTCGCCCAGCGGTCTGCCACTCGTCCAGCATACCCTGAACATCATGTTGGACTTTTATCACCGCGGAGCTATTTCAAAAGAAATGATTGTTGAAAAAATGTGTCATGGACCGGCCGTATTATTTGATATAGAAGGGAGGGGATATCTCGATGAAGGATGTTATGCAGACATCGTGATCGTTGACCCGGAAAAATCCTTTAAAGTCTCAAATTGTGACTTATTGTATAAGTGTGGTTGGTCGCCACTTGAAGGAATGGATTTAAAAGGTGATATAAGCCATGTCTTTGTCAATGGCCGGATTAAATTCGCGAAAGGGAAATTGATCTCTGATGAACCGGGGATGCGCTTGACTTTTGCTAGAAGCTGATGCGCTTATTCTGGGCTTTTAATCGTTGCTGCAAGCTAAACATTTTGAGTCCTGTAACAGCAGCTTCATGTCCCTTATCTCCTTTGTCACCACCCGAACGCGCCATAGCCTGTTTCATATTGTTTGTGGTCAGGACTCCGAAAACCACAGGAACACCGGAGATGAGGCTCAATTGGGAGATAGCCCTGGCCACTGTATGACTGATGTAATCGTCGTGTTTAGTTTCGCCCTGGATCACACATCCGAGGCAAACAATAAACTCCGGTTTGTGTGTGCTAGACAGGAGGTATTTTGCTCCTAAAGGAAGCTCATAAGATCCTGGAACGGTATAAACAGAAACATTGTCATGAAGAATTCCTGATTCAAGCAATGCATTTCGACACGACTGTTCCATCCGGTCAACAACGGCTGTATTCCATTCCGTCCTAACAATACCTACCTTGATATTGCCAATTTCATCAATGGGATATTCCTTGTGATCGAAAGGTCTGTAATCGGCCTGTGCCATAGCTATTGCAGCATAGCAATGTACTTGGGAGCATCCGCTGCCTGGATCGATTTGGGGTATTCCTTTTCTATCCTTTC
>JBFKOL010000110.1:0-11688 GCA_041628815.1 Saprospiraceae bacterium
AAGTCTTACAGACAAAGCCCTTGACCTGTGCAGTGAAAATGACCACGACTTTCTCGGCAGGATCTATCACCACTATATGCAGTTCGCTTCCGATCATGACCGGCTGGATGAAGCCATAACGATGAGTATGGAGTCGGTCGGGCACTATGAAAGAGCCGCCGATTCCGAACGCGTTGCCCATGCCAAAAGACATTTGGCCGATCTCTATCGGAGGGCTGGATTCCTTGATGAGGCAAAAACTCTCATGCAAGAAGCACTTGCCTATTTTAAATCAACTACTAAAAATAGTCTGGACTATGTCAACGCTCTGAGAGCCCACGCCCTGGTACTGGAGGAGTCACAAGAGCATACGGAAGCGTTGGCTTGTTGGCAAGATGTAAGGGATTTATACGAATCATTGGGAATTGAAGAAGGTGTTTTTGAAGCCAAAGAAAGGATTCGTATTCTAAGCGGGGTCAAGTCTTAGAAACTCCCGCCGATTTGTAGGGAAAATCGAAGATCAAACAAAGCCGATGTAGATTAATTCGGTGAGGATGGCGAGGTTTTTGGCGAAGTTCATCGCCTCAAGCATCCTGTCCTTAGGGTCTCTTTCAATCCAAAACCGATGGATGGTAAATGCCGCAATCAAAAGGAATATGCAGAGCAGTACCACAGCCAACTTCCTCAAGGGATGCCACATCAACCCTGCACCCCCGGCCAGAAGCAGGACGCCGGCGGCAGTTACCGCAAAGTGGGGCGAAAACAAGCCTTGGCGCTGTGCATATTCTTTAAGGAACTTGTCATTGTAAAAGTGATTGATGCCATTCAGTATAAAGAACAGGGCAAGCAGTAATATCAAAATGGTTTTCAGCATATCTCATTTTTCAATCGGCCAGAAAATGCGGAAGGGAAAGATACGGATCTACAGAGATGTCATTGGCTCATCCGGATTTCGATGTCCCCGGATAGTGGGTAGTAATACTCGGTGCTGACCAGGTAGCCCTCCTTTCGGACAGTCAGTTGGTATGGTGTTTTTTCATCCTTCACCTGCATCCTGGGAGGTAAGGTAATGTTGAAAATTCCCAATGCATTGGTCCTTGTGATGGTATCATTTCCGACCATTACAAGAGCACTGTCGATGAAAATGCTGCCATCCCTGTTTTTGACAATCCCTTTGATTTTACCCAGGGAATCATCTCGCTGTACTCCCAGATAGATGGGTTTTCCTTCAAAAAAGTAACCGGAACGGGGCGATATTAATTCGTAGCCCGGAGCCTCCAGGCCTATTCCGATATTACGGCCTTTGAAGCGAACGGGGATTTCACCGAAGTTCGTTCTTCCACTTTCTCCAATTTGTGCCCGTCTGCGGTCATTATCCAGATCGACGAATAGCGTACCGGTATTTTCCAAAACGACTTGTTGGCGATCTTCAGGTCCATGCACGTAAATGGTGAGTTGTAGAGTATCTCCCGCACTCGATGATACCGACCCAAATTGACTTTTGATAACCACAAGTACAATCGCGATGAGGGTCAAGAATAAAAGGCCGAGAATAATTCTGTTCCGACTGGCGCCACTACCCGATGCATTCTCATTGATGTGGATATCGCCTCCGCTCACCTGGTATACATTGCCCTTGACATGCCATTTCTTTTGTTTGAATGCAGCTTTGAATTCCCTGAGAGCTTCTTGTGGCCTGGTGGCACGAATGTCTTCCAGTACATCAATTACTTCCTCTTGCGAAGCACCCTCCACCTTTTCTATATTGGATATGCGCTCCTTTATTTTAGTGATACCCCGGGTCAAATTATCCGCGGGGATACCATTGAGCGCGCTTAACGCAGGCGGCAATTTCACATCTTCTATAAATACTGGCAATATGGCCTTCTGAAGGGCCAGTGCGGTATTCCACTCGAATTCCACAAAGTGGGATCCCTTGGCCTGTCTCGACCACAAGAGAAGAAGCATCTCATTGGAAGCTATAGCATTTCCTATGGCTTTTGGCCATTTTTCACCCGCATAGATACTCTCCTGATCACGCCAAACTCCAAGTCCGTGTGACTTCAGAACTTTTTCGAAAGATTCTGCCACATCCTGATCCTTCCTGGAATAACTTATAAAAACGCTTGGCATTGGATTCGTTAAGCTATTTCAAGTTAGGAAATTTTAAAGACTGAATGCCGAATCCAAATGAAAGCCAATGCTATTACGGCCATAAGAAAAGAATGTTAAAAAGGACGGCTGATTTGTTTTGAATATGCCGGTAATTAACTAAACAACCTGCGGTGATCCCGGACAAAGGATTCAAAGGTGTGTGGCGACCGACTCAATAAACCTGATAAGTCATCGCTGACGCGAATGTCTTTTTCACTACGCCATTTTTCATTCAAGGCCAAGAGGTCGTCGACAATCCATTCTGGCATACCGATATTGACCATCGCGGATTTGGCGGCTTCATCAGGTACGTTGACGTACCGTACTTCCGACCCGACCATCTCACCGATGATTGCTGCCGCGCGATCGAAGGTAATACTTTCCGGCCCGGTTAGCGCGTATGCTTTTCTATCGTGTGGTGCGGGGTCCATCAGCACATTGGCTGCGGCTTCCCCGATATCCCTGGCATCGATGAGGGGAATGGCGGCATTGCCCATCGTTCCGTACATCGCACCGTGCTCATTGATCGTGGGCAAATTCACCAGCAGGTTTTGCATAAAGGAATGTGGCCTGAATATACAATAATCAATACCAGAGCTTTTGAGGTATTTCTCGCTGCGGCCATGACTTTGGCCGATATGTGTGGTCTTATCTTCGGGTGCGCCTACCGCCGAAATTTTTAGGATGAAGACTACACCTTCGTCCTTGGCTGCAGCTATGATCGCCTTCTCTTGAGCGGCCATATCGATATGAGGGCTCACCAAGAGCAGTAACCGTTTAACATTTTTCAATGCCTTTTTCAAGGCACCCGGGTCGGTGTAGTCTCCGGCAATACAATTGATTCCTTTTTCCTCCAGCGATTTGCATTTTTCATGGTTGCGTACAAGCACACTGAAGTCCGCATTTTTCTCGTCAAGATGTTCGACTGTGGCAGACCCTATTTTTCCGGTACCGCCTAAAATCAATATTCTTCCCATTGGTGTTTTTGTTTAGATCATTTTGGTAAAAATAGGTAGCAGTTCAGTTTATTTTATTCGTTTAAGTGGTTTATGACGTTTAATTTGTTACAAGCACCCAGCGCGAGACATTCCACTAAAATAATCACCCTACACTTACTATCTTTCATCAAAACCACGGCCATGATAGTTTCTCGCTTTGTCTTCAATTCGGTCTTGACGGTCTTAGTCACCCTAGGACACTTATCAACGGAAGCCCAGAAAGTTGAAGAAATCATTTCTTCACTGCCGATGCGCAATATAGGACCCGCCTTTATGACGGGAAGAATTGCCGATGTTGTAAAGGACCATTCGGATCCGAGCACATGGTATGTAGCGACAGCATCCAGTAATGTATGGAAGACAAAAAACAATGGCACCACGTGGACACCCGTATTTGACCGATATCCTTCCTATTCGACCGGTTGCCTTGCCATGGATCCCGGTAATGCCAACGTTCTTTGGTTGGGTACTGGGGAAAATCAAAGTCAGCGCAGCGTGGGATGGGGTGACGGCATCTACCGAAGCCTGGACGCGGGTAAAACATGGAAACAAATGGGTCTCACCCAATCAGAACATATAGGAAAGATATTCATTGATCCACGCAATACCGACGTCCTGGTAGTGGCGGCGCAGGGTCCGCTTTGGAAGGAAGGGGGTGAACGGGGTGTCTATAGAACGCAAGACGGGGGCGACACATGGGAGAATGTGTTGCATATCAGTGAGCATACTGGGGCCTCTGATTTGGCTTGGCATCCGTCCAATCCCGATGTCCTTTACGCCTCGACCTATCAGCGTCGCCGACATGTCGGCATTCTTGTGGCTGGAGGTCCTGAATCAAGGGTCTATAAAAGCACGGACAATGGCAAAACGTGGAAGCAGCTTCAAAGAGGACTGCCGGGTGGAGATCTCGGCAGGATTGCACTGGCCGTATCACCCCAGCGACCAGGAGTGGTTTACGCCCATATTTCGGGAGCTGAAAAAACGAGCGGTTTTTACAGGTCAGATGACTTTGGGGAATCCTGGAGAAAGACCAACGACTACGCCATCGTGGATCCACAATACTATGGTGAGATCTATTGCGATCCGCATCGCTACGACCATGTTTATGTTATGGATGTCGTCATTCACCATACGTCAGATGGCGGCCAGACCTTTGACCGATTAAATACCCGTTTTAAACATGTGGATAATCACTCGTTGTTGTTTGACAATGCTGATCCTGAATACCTCCTCGTCGGCTGTGACGGAGGCCTTTACGAAAGCTGGGACCGCGGCGATACCTGGAAATACCACGACAATCTACCCATTACACAATTTTACCGGGTCGGCCTGGACAATGATTTTCCATTCTACCACGTATATGGAGGCACACAGGACAATTCGACTTTGTATGCCCCTTCTGGTACCATAGAGCGCCATGGCATCACCAATGCGCACTGGCAACTTGCGCTTGGCGGCGATGGGTTCCAGGCCCGCATCGACCCCGAAGATCCCAATACGGTCTATTGCCAGTCGCAGTATGCCGGGATTGTCAGATACGACCGGACTACAGGACAACGCACAGAACTGCAACCGCAGGTCAGCTACGAGGAGGCCCCTTTGCGCTGGCATTGGGACAGCCCTTTGATTATAAGTCCTCACAGCAGCCATCGATTGTATTTCGCCGCCCAAAAATTGTTCAGAAGTGATGACAGGGGCGATTCCTGGGTGGCAGTCAGCAATGATCTCAGCCGTGGAGAAGATCGAAACCTACGCAAAGTGATGGGCAAAGTATGGCCTCCGGAGGCAGTATGGAAAAATGTGTTTACCTCCCCTTATGGCACTATAGTAAGCCTTTCAGAATCTACCTTGGAAGAGGGACTCATCGTGGTGGGTACCGATGATGGCCAGGTCCAGATAACTGAGAACGGAGGTCAATCCTGGCGGCTGGTCAACAGTTTCCCGGGTGTGCCCGACAAGGCATATGTCGCCGATATCGTCATGTCGCAACATGAACGCAACCGGATTTACGCCGTATTCAACAATCATAAAGAGGGTGATTTTAACCCATACATCCTGCGATCCGATGACCTCGGTGTAAGTTGGACATCCATCATCTATGGTATCGAACAGCCGCATACGTGCTGGACCTTAGTCGAAGATCACGGACACCCGAACCTTCTTTTTGCCGGCACTGAATTCGGTCTTTTTGCAACCGTGGACGGAGGAAGGCAATGGCACCGGATGAAAGGGGGATTACCGACCATACCTGTCAGGGATCTTGAGATTCAACAACGGGAAAATGATCTCGTCTGTGCCACTTTCGGCAGGGGTATGTGGATACTGGATGACTATACGGTCTTGCGCCACCTCGCCAGCGGCCAGGGAGAAAACACAACCTTGTTTCCCGTTAAGGATTCTTGGTCCTACTTTGAAAAAGGCAACAAAGGTTATTCAACCAAAGGTGTGTTCGGTGACAACTTTTACTCGGCTTCCGGCACACCAAAAGGTCCCGTTCTCAATATTCATCTGTCCGAAAACTTAAACACCTTAAAAGAAAAACGCAAAGAGATTGAAAACCAAGGAGATGCACCATACCCGTCTTACGAGGTACTTAAAGAAGAGGACTTTGAATCGCCTCCCGAGGTATTTGCTCTAATATCGGACGACGAGGGTAATGTTGTTGCACGCACCAATGTAAAAAATGCCAAAGGCTTTCAACGTGTTGAAGCCCGTCTAACCGGGTCGGAATATTCGGAAGATGGATCTCAAAAAACCTCTCTTCATCCGGTTCTTTCCGGCGTGTTCCTTGCCCAGGTATTTGCGTCACGAAGCGGTGAAGTGGTAGCTCTGTCAGAGGCAAGGCCCTTTGAGATCAGAAGAATGCCTCTGTCCGGAGAAGAACCGAGCGGAGATTATCAGGCATTTTCTAAAGCGGTCAGCAAACTATGGGTTAAACTCTTAACATTGCGTGAAAAGCTGGATAAAGCGTTGAAAACGTCTGAAACAGAGATTGAAAAGGCAGTTGAGACGGGATCCTATGATCAGGTAGGCGTGCTAGAATCTAAAAGACGTGCCTTGTTGGAAATACAGTACGATTTAGAAGGTGATCAGACCAGGATCCGGCGATTTCAATATCATCATCCTGGTTTGTTGCAGCGCGTTCGGCGGATATACAACAATATGTGGAGTGGTCACCAGATTACAGAAACACATCGGTCGTCTTACGAGTCCGCCATGATTACATATGCAGAGTTAACCAAACGTGTGGATGCATTGGATTGAACCCAGGAGCTTTGGCAAAGTGTCAGTATCCGGCGGCTTGGCCGTCCTTACGCGATTCTGAAGCGCCGATGTACACTTTGTTTTTGGCATCCCACATGATGGCCTGGTAGCCGCCATACGATCCTATGTCAAATTGCACCCTGTGTCCCTTAAAGACAAGTCCGCGTATACTTTCGTAGGGAATGCCATCTTCGAGGTTGAGCCTTCCTCCATTGGTCATTACATTGCCCATAGGTTGGGAAGAACCCGTATGCCGCATTCGCGGAACATCCCCTGCTTCTTGGAGGTTCATGCCAAAGTCCACGATGTTGGCCACGATTTGTGCGTGACCCTGGGGCTGCATGGCTCCACCCATCAGTCCAAAACTGATATAGGGTTCTCCATCTTTGGTGATGAATGCCGGGATGATCGTGTGAAAGGGTCTTTTGCCAGGAGCATAGTAATTGTAGTGGTCGGGATCCTGTATGTTGAACATATTACCCCGGTTTTGAAGGACAAAACCGAGACCGGTCGGACACATGCCTGATCCGAAGCCTGCATAGATGCTTTGAATGAGTGACACCATCATGCCATCTTTATCGGCTACCGTCAGATAGGTTGTGTTTCCCTGTTCGATATCACCGGCGGGATAATCACGGGCAGCACGGTCGGGATCAATCAGTTCGGCCCGGCGAACGGCATATTCTTTAGAAAGCAACTGGCTGATGGGAATGTCATTGAATGCCGGGTCGGCATAAAACTTGGCGCGATCCTCAAAGGCGAGTTTCTTCGCTTCGGTAAGTACATGTAGGTATTCCGTGCTGCCGTACCCCATGGAGGCGATGTCAAATTGTTCCATAATATTCAGCATCTGAAGTGCGGCGATTCCTTGCCCGTTGGGCGGGAGTTCCCAAATATCGTATCCTCGGTAATTGATGCTTACCGGTTCTATCCACTCCGAAGTATGCGCCGCCAAGTCGCGTGCCCTCAGGAAACCACCGTTATCCTGCATGTACCCGTCTATTACCTGTGCAATTGCACCTTTGTAAAAAGCATCCTTGCCTTGTTCTGCTATCAAGGCATAAGTTCTGGCAAGATCTGCATTGACGAAAACTTCACCTTTTGCCGGTGTACGTCCTCCTGGCATATAGGTCTCTGCAAATCCAGGGAGTTGAGCACGCGAAACGGCACTTACCATCATCTCTGCAGCGATGACTTCCGTCACAGGAAACCCTTCGTTGCCATAGTCAATGGCTGGCTGTAATACCTGGTCCCAGGTAATCTTCCCAAATCGCTTGTGTAGCATGTCCCACCCATCTACACATCCCGGGACCGATACGGCCAAGGGTCCGGTAAAGGGGATGTAATTCATTCCCCTTTCCTTGAAATATTCGACAGACAGGGAAAGAGGTGACCTGCCACTGGCATTAAGCCCGTAAAGTTTCTGTGTGGCCGGATCCCAGACTATAGCAAAAAGATCACCACCGATCCCGCAACTGGCCGGTTCGACCAGACCCAACATGGCATTGGCGGCGATGGCAGCATCCACCGCGCTGCCACCTTTTTTCAGTATATCTAGCGCTACTTGAGTTGCAAGTGGCTGGCTTGTGGCTGCCATACCATTTTGGGCAAGAATTTCCGACCGGGTTGTCGTTGGAATCCCGGTGATGCGGTTTTGTGACATGGCAACATTTATCAAAATGAATGAGAAAAGACAAGATAGAAGGATTCGCATGAGAGGGGGAGGTTAGTTTAAGTGGTTTAAGTGGTTTAAGTAGTTTAATTTGTTAGGCAACCTTGCAACCTTGCAACCTTGCAACCTTGCAACCTTGCAACCTTGCAACCTGGCTTCGTGCACCGTCCTCGTCCGCCGAAGTCTCGACGAAGGTGGAAGCCTTGTGCGAAGGCGTACAACCAGACTAAGTTAACACAGGATTCGCAAGGAAAGCAAATTAATGTTTTGTGAAATGGGAACATTGAAATGGTGAATAGGTACGTAGTGAATGATTAATTTGGAGATATGTGGCAAATGCTGGATGTCTTGTTGTTCTTAATGCACTTAATCGTCATTCTTTTCAATACTACAGGATGGATATGGGAAGTAACCAGAAAATGGCATCTGTTGGCAGTCATAATTACGCTCATATCTTGGTTTATCCTGGGCTTTTGGTTTGGATGGGGTTATTGTTTCCTCACCGATTGGCATTGGGATGTGAAGCGCAAACTCGGCGAGACGGGTCTTCCAAACTCCTTCATACAGTACCTGGCTGAGCAATGTGGAATCGTCGTTGAGCCCGCGGTAACGGATGGGATAACGGCAGTTGTTTTTGCTTTTTCGGTTTTAATGGCTTTTGCCACCAACAGGGGATTTATTGTAAAAGTTTTGGACAACTTATTTAACAAATTGCATAACGTATAATGCGAATCTATACATGGCATATTGTAGCTTGAAGGCATGAACCCATTCATATTGAAACCCTACGATGGGGAAAAGTGGTTTTGTGATCCAAAAAAGGAAACCAAAGAACTGACCGAGGCGATAAAAAACAAAAGGCATGTCACACTCCATTCGATTAGAAGGATGGGAAAAACGGGTCTTATTGTTCATGTGCAGACTCTGCTACCCAGAAAATATATGCCGGTATATATGGATATACTGGATACCTAGGATGCTTCGGACTTCGCAAATAAGCTGATCACTTCCGTATTGTCAGCAATAGAGAAGAAGAAAAGCATGTTGCGTAAAGCGATTGAACTCTTCGCACGGTTTAAGGCTTCGGTTGTCCTGGATCCTGCAGCAGGCACTCCTACCACATCGCTAGACCTGAAAGAAAAAAAGAAATTCGTTTGTCCATGCAATTGCTATGGAACCTGATCAGGCAGGAAGAATCATTTACTTTTCAAAACTATTGACTGCCGTGGCAAAGGAGCAAGTATTGCGCCAGCCATTGTCGAAGGGTATAGCAGACCGTTATGGCCTAGGACCTCCGGGAAGTGTCTCCAGGGCATTGGACACATTGCTCAATGAAGAAATGATCTATTCGCGATTTGACCGTCAAGGACAAGTGGAGTACCTGGTCTATGACGTATACCTCAGCCGTTGGATCGATTATAAAAATTCTTGAGCATCCTGCCAATCCTCCATTACCCCAGGCAAACTACATAACGGATCAACCATCAACGATTCAGGATTAGAATGAGCATTCAAAAGTGCTGTAACCTGCAGGTAAAAAAGAGGCTGAAACAGGTAACAGCCTGATATAAATCAAACTACATATGTAGTAAATATCACATATAATGTAGAAAATATCTTATATTTGGAAATCTGAAAGGGGATGAGCCTTCAATTGAAAAGTCTTCATGAAATGCAAGAATGATTAACTCATGGGGCCGTATAATTGTTGCTCATTACTTCATTACAGGTGTTTTTCCGGAAGAACTTTTTTGAAGCAACCAAGGGTATATAGGAAGTAGTAGTTTCCGCAAAAAAGAGGGGGTGCTGTTATTGAGTATCTCCTCTTTATTTTTTTACGGAAGGAACCACTCTTAGATAAGAGCAATGAAGCCCAGTGAATCTATTCTTTCAGCCTGTGAAAGCACTTAATTTACCGGAATAATCCACCAGCCGTTAAACCGTGTCACCTAAAAAACAATGATCACTAGTTAGGAAAAACACTTTCACCTCGCATTAGTAGCAACGGCGAGTAGGGGTCATATGAAATTTATATGTCCAATTAAATAGATCGTTTCACGGAACTACTACACCACTGGAAATTAAAACTTAATCCGTGAAATCCCATCTATCCGTTACTTTAGTTTCACTCGATAGGGTATGGTCGAGACTCTTACAAATTTTTAGAACACACAGAGATGTCGATGATACTTCACCTTTATGTGTTAAAGGCCCAAGGAAAGCACTTATAGCGCAAAGAGGAGATTTCACAATGTCACCGGCATACCCAATGTCTCAGCAAAATGGTGGAGGCAACACACCATTTGCAGAAATTCTTTTCAATTCTGCTGATGAGTACGGAGGAAGAACGAAGCACGGCTGGAAACCGGGCCATCCAACCTTCGTAACACGCGATTTGATCGTTCAATACGAGATCAGGGTTCTGTTACAAAAGTCTCAAGATGAAGGTTCTGATGTACTGAAGACCTTATTGAAGAGCCTTGATATTTTTATCAGAAAGAGGTCATACCATAACGTTGTCGAACTGAGAGCCCACTTACCAAACCACCAGGTAGAGCACTTGTTGGCCGATATATCTGAGCAGCCCTATTCACTCAGTTTGATATCCAAAGGGACAAAACATCATTTGAGTGAGTTTCTGATTGGAAAGAACCAAAGAATACTCAGTTTGCTGGAATCTGAACTATCACACACAACAAACAAAAGGCTGTTGGGCATATTATCTAATACTGCAACGGTAAGACCCCGTAAGGATCACGAACCGCGCATGCTGATGGATATTTCATTCATTATGTTGCCAGAAGACGGTGAGAAAGTAACCTTGGACCAAACATTGATTACAGGAATTCGGCAAGACCATGTTCAATACCTGCTTGTCAATCTTGATTTGGATACCACAAGTGACATCACCTCTGCTTTGAATGGCAATCACTGTAGGTATGATATTGCTGATGACTGGAACAAGGCCCGGGATATTGTGTTGAAGAATAACTACGATGCCGTATTATTCGGCACATCGCACAATGGCATTTTGCAGCCTCCTTCTTCCTATACAAAGTATATGGGCAATCTCCAGGAGGTATTGATCATACCCTTAATTGAGCCGTATTCTCTAAGCAAAGCTCATTTGTATATGGACTCGCCTTTTTCAGGATTTCTGATTAAACCCGACAAAACATTTTTATGGCAGAAAATGCTATGTAAATACATGATCAGTAACCTGACAGCAAGCACGTAACTTTGTCAAGTCTTTGCACGAAACTGTAGCCATTCAAAGCGATAAATCGTTGAAATTGTCAAACTCATTTTATTTAAAAGAGAACCCACTCAAAAGTAACAACTAGGGGGCCGTCAGGGGAAAGCGAAAAATAGCGGAGACGCCTGCAATTCGAGATTCCGCTCCGAATGGAGCGGTTTCTTATTATAAGCATCGAAAAATCCGGATAAAGCTTCATAATATGACTCATCGCCATACGACATAACCCTCCTTAAATATCGCGTTTTCATAGCCTTCAAAACATATGGAAACAGATTTGTCGGGCACCTCGCTCACCACAAAGTGCAAGTGGGGCTTGCAGGTAAAACCAGAGAGTCCCGATATCCCAATGGGGTCCGAAGCAC
>JBFKOL010000111.1:0-11649 GCA_041628815.1 Saprospiraceae bacterium
AATGCCCTGGAACCCATAGCAACTCCTGAAATTTCCACCACCTACACCCTGACCATAGATGACGATGACTGCATGTCCATAGACCAGGTCCGCATCAATGTGGTCACATCCGATGAGCTCGGCTGCGAAGACCTGGCTCTGCCGAATGCCTTTACCCCGAACGGCGACGGGATCAATGACAATTACGGTATCAGCAATGCCTTTCTCATTGAGCGCCTGGAATCCTTTGAAATATTCAATAAATGGGGTGGCAGGGTATTCTTCACAGACAGAATTGAAGATAGTTGGGATGGCATCTATAAGGACGGACCCGCTCCACCGGCATCCTATGTCTACCATGTCCGGTATACTTGTTCCGGATCAGACCATATCGCCACTGGAGTAATGAATTTGATAAGGTGATTGCGTTTAAGTAGTTTAAGTGGTTTAACTTTTTACCCGACAACCCGACAACCCGACAACCCGACAACCCGACAACAGGAATCCGAAAAGCGATGTGAGATATTTGACAGGTGAATGAATTGTTTTTCTTAACACCCAGCAATCCGTCGAAGGGACGGCGCATCCGGACACCCTTACCGTATCAGCGTGACATCCCCCTTTCGGATCTCCTCTTCGTTATCGATGTACGTGAGTTTGACCACATATACATAGACACCCGGCAATAAGTCCTGACCTTGAAAACGACCATCCCATGTTCCTGCCCCGGAGAGAGAGGGAATAAGGTTTCTTTCTTCATGAACCATAGTGCCCCAGCGGTCGAAGACACGGAAATAGTCGATACTTTGGACACCATCACCGGTAAATATGCGCAAGAAGGCATTTCCTGTGATTTGGCTATTGGGGTAGATGGCATTGGGAATGTAAACGTTCCTGCTGCTTTGAAGGCGCACGAAGACATCATCGCTGGCAGTACAACCATTTACGTCGATTACCGTGACCTCATAGCGTTGATCCTGCACCGGACTTACACGTATCTCCTGGCAATTATTGAGTATACAGGATAGCGTGTTGCCCGGAGTCCATATGATTGTATCGATCGGGGTCACATTTGCTATTTCGGCCCGTAGATCCGTGGATCGTCCAAGGGGTATTTCGATATCTGGCCCTGCATCAACGGTGAGTTCCGATGCACTGTTGATCGTGACATTCGTGCTCCACTCACAGCCGTTTTGATCAAAGACACGGACAATGTGATTTCCAGGAATGATGTTGAATGGAATCGATATATCCTGTGCGGGGCTCGTATTGACCTGGAAACGATATCCTGGAACACCACCGGCAGCCGAATCAATGTTTATGACACCAAAATCTTCGAAACAGGCTGGATCGGTGATTTCTCCCAAAAAGCCTACTACGGGCTCCGGCTCTGTAACCTCGAGAGAAATGGAAGTAGTGCAATTGTTTTGATCGGTCACAGAAACACTGTATGTCCCCGGGCCCAGATTGGTGGCCGTAAGATCCGAAGAGATAAGGGTACCCTGTGAGTCTTCCCATCGGTAAATAAATGAACCATCCTCGATTCCACCCAAATGACGTATACTCAACTGGGCATCGCTGTCACCTCCACATAATGCCAACGTACTGTTCAGCGGATCCAATTCTACTTCCAGTGAGTCGGGTTGACTGATTGAAATTTCCACGGTGTCTCTGCAGGCGGCTGCATTTTCGAGAATGACGCTGTAGTCGCCGGCCGCCAGACCGATCTGTACGTTTCCGACGACATCAGGCCCCAGCTCCGGCCAAATATATCTTGTTATTGCGCTTCCATTGCCCCCGGTACCCACAAGATTTACAATGGCCCCGTTATCACCCCCATCCCCAAAACAGGATACATCGGGTACTACAGATCTCATGGTATCGAGTCGGAGGTGGTCCTGCGGAGGTATTTCAATGTAAATAGTATCAGATACACAGACGCCATCCGATACAAGCACCCAGTTGGTCCCTGCAGGGAAGTTGTCAACACTGAAATTGGCACCCGTTCCTCTCAGTCCTGTCGATGCGAGATAGGAAAAAGGAGCAGAGTAGAATTCGTTGGTAAAAGCATTGATCACGGCGGTGCCGGTAGCCTCACCGGCACAAACCGGTGGTTGGATGTTGGACGTATCGATAGAGAAGGCCCCGGGTTCAACGAGTTCGATGCTGTCTGTGACAGAACAATTGTTGGCGTCCGTAACAATCACGCGGTAGATGCCTGGCGGCACGTTGCTTAAAGTACTTTGGGTAGTGCCTATAGGATTTGGAAACCACTGGTATGCGTACGGTTCAGTGCCTCCAGAGGGCTGTGCTCTTACCACACCTGTGAACCCTCGGCACAATATAGGGTCTACTGTAAGGGTGACATCCAGATTATCGGGAGCTGGAATGACAAAGTTGAGGAATACTTCGCAGTCGTCCTGGTCAGTGATGGTGACCGAGTAATTGCCTGCTGTAAGCATATCAACAGTCGGGGTGGTCGCTCCATTGCTCCAACTAAAGGCGACCGGACCATTCATAGAGGAGGCGCTGACGGTAATGGAACCGGTGGCATCACCGGCACACTGCGGGATGGTGATCATCGTATCCTGGATGGTAATGGTACATCCCAGGATAGAAAAAGTCGTATCATAGGTACACCCTGCGATGTCTCTCAAGGTAAGGTCATAGCGGCCTTGAGGAAGACATTCACCGGCAAAAGTAGCACTGTTTACCCTATAGGGACTATTGGGCACCTCTGTGCCCGAGGAGTCCGTAATGACCACATCGATCGGTAAGTTGAGATCACTGTTTCCGACAATGGTAAAATCCACGAATTGTTCACCTTCGACACAGGTGGCGTTGCTGGAGTGCATGATGACGGTGGATATGGATTGCTGGGTGCCAATGATAAAAGGCTGTTGGTCGGCGCAATTCATCCTGCGGTCTACCGAATCCTGGGCAGTAATCATATATTCACCGGGAGGCAAGTTGCTGAATATGGCCTGTTGAACTTCTTGCCTCGAATCGAGATAATTTTGGCCATCGGTCGTGGTCCCTTCAATGGTAAAGGTGTAACGACCACCGGCAAAAGGTCCTCCTCCTGTAGCACGAACTGTTATGGATCCGTTGGCCCTACCGTTGCAAAGTGCATCGTTAACATTGACTGTTTCCAGCTGTATATCAGAACGCTGCAGGACAAATGTCTCCTGTTGGACACAACCCAGACTGTCAATAATGGAAACGTTGTAGATGCCATTCGTTATATTCTTGAGTTCGTTCTGCCCCAGACCCACCTGTGAAGTACCCCAGTCATAGTAGTATTCATTGCCCTGATATGGGGTTCCTCCGGTCACATTGAGCAATATCCTGCCGTCATTGTCAAGTGGGCAATCCGGCTCGACCAATGTTGCAGAGATATCAAATGGAGGTATGTTGTCTGTCGTGATAGTGATGGCTTCGGACAAAGTGCCATTCGCATCGCTGACCCTGTAGATCCGAGAACCGATGTTGAGACCCGTAGTGACAAAGCGATTGATTCCGTTGGCGAGTTGAAACCTGTTTCCAAGGTCATCAATTACGGTATACGGCTGTGTTCCGTTGAAAATGGCTATTTCAGCGACACCTTCAGAAAGTCCCTGGGGTGTACCGCAATTGCTGGTAATAAAAGCTTGGGGGTTTGGGCTGGGAGGGGCCTCAATAGGGATTTGCGTTCCGTTGCCCTCGATGCAAAGCGGCAGGTTCACCCCGGCTGAAGAAACAAATTCAGCCACACCATTCAATCCACTTGAATTAATGTGAACCACTCCGGTTTGACCGGGAGTACCCGTGATTTCGAAGCATAACTCGATAAGCACTGTTCCATCAGCCAGGCTCTCGTCTTCTGCATTGGGTTGTGCCCATAAAACTCTTATCAGATCTAGATCGTCAGGCCCAAATGGAGGAATGATATCGGTTGGTGAAAAACTCGGCAATCCGCTGACAAGAGGGTTGGCAGAATCAAAGCGCAAAAAGTTCGAACTGAAATTGATGGTGAACAAAAATATGGTCACGTTGTCAAAGCCATTGACCACCAGATCCAGGCAAACAATGTCACCCGGCTGTCCAGAAATCTCATCTGGCAAGACAAGGCGTACTGCATCGGGATTATTCTGGCAGTCCTGGTCTGACTGCGCACGGAGATCACGTCCTATTAGTGACAGTGCAACAAGCAAAAAGACTGGTAGGATGGTTTTGTTCAGAATAGATTCAACAAACATCATGGGCTAACTCAACTCGCAGATTCTGGGTGCTTTGTTTTGCTACAGATGATAAAACGGTATGCAGGATTGAATATTGCTGCATTCTTTCAATTAGTTGTGATACTAGAGAATACCCTGTAAATGTGAAGTTTATACGCATATTATAATGTATTTCAGCTGTTTATATATTGCAATTTTAGGTAAATAAAAAATGTCCCGTAAATGTTTTTCATTTACGGGACATCAATGACGATTATATTGTCCTATCCGTCCTTTATCAGGACAACTTTACAAAGGAGTCTATATTGAACATATCTTTCAACCGTGTCCTGAGACTTTCTGCCTCTTCCCGTGTAGCGAGATTGGTGATCAGTACCTTATAAATGATTTGGTCTCCTTTGAAGCCGTGCAATACGATCATGGGTTGTTCTATTACCGGGCTTACCTGGTTGTAGTACTTCAGGGTACGTGCATAATCAGAAAAAACAGCGAGTTGTAATTGGTAATTTTCTAATGCATCTGAGGATAGATTATTTTTTGATACAGTTGGCTGAACATAGGTCTCTGAAGGCGAGGCATTGACCTTCTGTTGAGCGGGAAGGCGATTGGATAAATTATGGGTCAACAAGGTGTTCATCATAGAGGGTGACAAGGTTTCTTCGCGACGGTCCACCAATTCTCCCGACTCGTTGAAGATCAGTATTGTCGGCAATACCTTTATTCCGTACCTTTCTTTCAATTCGAATCCCTCAAAGTCGTCGATATTAACCTTGAGAGCAATAAAATCCTCGTTTAAACGGGTAATGACATCGCGATCCCTGAAAGTTGTCTTGTCCATCCATTGACATGGAGCGCACCAGGTGGCATAAAAATCAACGAAGACCATCTTGTTTTTTGTGGCTGCTTCTGTCAGGGCCGACTCGAAAGAACCGCTGTAAAAATCTACACTGTTAGAAGCTGTCAATGCCGAGAAGGCAAAGAGCAGCATTGAAGTTAATATTGAAATTCTCATGGCTTTAACAACATATTTTGATAAAGAGTAATGCATAAAATATTGCATACTAATATTCTACGTATTACAAGATGTGTGCCAATGTGTACTACCTTGATTGAGGTGCCTTTGTTTTATCCTTTGACTTGCATTGAAAAAAGGATAAAAAGCTTGTAATTCCTTACCTTCGCGCTGCCAAAAGAAATCCTGATGACGCATGCGATCATTACTGCGGTAGGGGGATATGTTCCTCAAGAGGTGTTATCCAATTTCGATCTCGAAAAAATGATGGATACCAGCGATGAATGGATCCGTACGAGGACCGGCATACGGGAGCGCAGGGTGATGCCTGGAGACCAGGCTGTCACGGAAATTGGGCATCGCAGTGTCATGCAGATCCTGGAAAAGACCGGAATCGATCCATTGGAGGTCGACTTACTCATTTGCGCTACCTGCACATCGGATTACCTGTTGCCTGACTCTGCCAACGGCATTTGTTTCAGGTCGGGACTTCACAACGCCTATGGTTTTGACATGAATGCTGCCTGCAGCGGCTTTGTTTTTGCCCTGTATACGGCGGCTCAGTTCATCGAGTCTGGTGCACATCAAAAAGTCATTGTGGTCGGAGCGGAGAAGTTGACCAGTTACCTGAATTACGAAGACCGTACAACCAGTATCATTTTTGGAGACGGGGGTGGTGCTGTGCTGGTTGAGGCATCGGAGGACAGGCAAGGTGTCATCGATGCAGTACTTAAAGGTGATGGGGACGGTTGCAGGTTTTTACGCATTCATGCGGGAGGATCACTGTACCCTGCCACGCACGAGCGCTTGGAGAACAGGGAGAACTATATTTTTCAGGATGGAAAAAGCGTGTTCAAGCGGGCTGTTCAGGGAATGGCGGGCACAATAGAAGATGTAATGAAGAGAAATGGACTCTCGCTGGATGAGATCGACTGGATTGTTCCCCACCAGGCGAATGAAAGAATTATCAAAGCGGTCTCAGACCTGCTGGGTTATCCCCGTGAGAAAGTCATGCTGAACATCGATAAATACGGCAATACATCAGCAGGTACGATTCCTCTTTGCCTATGGGAATACGAAGACAAACTGAAGCCAGGTGATAAGATCATCCTGACAGCTTTTGGTGGTGGGTTTACATGGGGTTCTTTGTATCTCAAATGGGCTTATTAAGCAACGAATAGTTATATATTTACACCAAGACCAACTATGGCGAGTACTTCAGATATCAGAAACGGGCTTTGTATCGACTTCAACAATGACATCTACAGTGTGGTGGAGTTTCTTCATGTAAAACCGGGAAAAGGGGCTGCTTTTGTACGCACCAAGTTGAAAAGCCTTACCACGGGTAAAGTAATAGATCATACTTTTCCTGCCGGGCACAAAATCGATGACGTTCGCGTAGAGCGCCGGACCTTCCAGTTTTTGTACAACGATGGCATGGGCTATCATTTTATGAATATGGAGACCTATGAGCAGATCATGTTACAGGAGAATATGATCGAGCACGCTAGATTTTTAAAGGAAGGAATGGAAATCGACATTCTTTATCATGCTGCCGAAGAGAGGCCTTTGACCATCGAGATGCCCCAACATGTTATTCTTGAAATTACTTATACTGAACCCGGAGTCAAAGGAGATACAGCCACCAATGCGACAAAACCTGCTACAGTCGAGACCGGGGCAGAGATTCGGGTCCCGCTTTTTATCAATGAAGGTGACCAGGTAAAGGTTGAAACAGCTACAGGTAATTATCTCGAAAGGGTAAAATCATAAAATATGACTTTTAAAGAAATCAAAGAATTGATCACCCTGGTGTCTGAATCCAACCTAAAGGAATTCAGAATGAAAGAACAGGAATTTGAGATAAAAATCAGGACGGATAAGGATGTAACCACTCAGGTAATTTCTTCGATGCCGGTGCCTGCAGAGACCCTGCCTCCAACGACACCGGTATCTTCTGGAGCCCCGGCACCTGCTCCAGCTCCTGCGGCACCACAGGGGAACGAGGGTGACAGAGAAAAGTCCAGCCTTATTGAGATCAAGTCTCCTATGGTGGGCACCTTTTACAGAAGTCCGTCACCAGATAAACCTTCATATGTTCAGGTAGGGGATACCATCAAAACGGGATCGGTGGTGTGCATCATAGAAGCGATGAAATTGTTCAACGAAATTGAAAGTGAGGTGGCGGGTAAAATTGTTAAAGTACTGGTAGAGGATGCCTCTCCCGTGGAATACGACCAGGTCCTGTTTTTAGTGGAACCCGGTGCGTGACTACCGTCACTAACGCCGCGAATCAGAGAAATCTATGTTTAAGAAAATCTTGATCGCCAACAGAGGAGAGATTGCATTACGGGTTATTAGGACCTGTAAAGAGATGGGTATAAAGACCGTGGCTGTTTATTCTACCGCAGACAAGGAAGCCTTGCATGTTCGTTTTGCCGACGAGGCTGTTTGTATTGGACCTCCTAGCAGTGCAAAATCGTACCTAAATGTTCCTCGGATCATGGCTGCTGTGGAAATCACCAATGCCGATGCGATCCATCCAGGCTATGGCTTCCTGGCCGAAAACGCCGACTTCGCCGAAATATGCCAGGAGTACAACGTCAAATTTATTGGTCCAACGCCGGAGATGATCCGCAAGATGGGTGATAAAATTACGGCCAAATCGACCATGATTAAAGCAGGTGTTCCTGTTGTGCCGGGAAGCGACGGTCTTGTTAAGTCTGTAGAATCAGGCAAGAGCCTTTGTGCGGAAATGGGATATCCGGTTATGATCAAAGCTACGGCAGGAGGAGGAGGTAAAGGAATGCGCATCGTGTGGAAGGAGTCGGAGTTTGAAAAACAATGGGATATGGCCCGAACAGAGGCTAAGGCGTCATTCTCAAATGAAGGTGTTTACATTGAAAAGTTTGTTCAGGAACCGCGACATATTGAAATCCAGATCATCGGGGACCAGTATGGGAATGTTGTCCATCTCTCCGAACGCGACTGTAGTATACAACGCCGTCACCAGAAACTGGTGGAGGAGTGCCCCTCTCCGTTTATGACCGACGAACTGCGTAACGCCATGGGTGAAGCTGCCATCAAGGCCGGTAAGTCCATCAAATATGAAGGATTAGGCACCGTCGAGTTCCTTGTTGACAAAGACCGAAACTTCTATTTCATGGAGATGAACACCCGGGTACAAGTGGAGCACCCCGTGACTGAAGAAGTGATCGACAGGGATCTTATCAAAGAACAGATCAAGGTGGCAGGAGGTGATGCCCTCAGCGGAGTCAATTATCTGCCTCAAATGCATTCCATCGAGTGCAGGATCAATGCCGAGGATCCATACAATGATTTCAGGCCAAGTCCTGGTAAAATCCAATATTTCCACAGCCCGAAAGGACATGGTGTGCGTGTTGATACACATGCCTATGCGGGTTATACCGTACCTCCTTATTATGATTCAATGATCGCTAAGATCATATGTCGCGCGGAGACAAGGGAGGAATGCATAACTAAAATGGAAAGAGCATTGGATGAATTCATCATCGACGGAGTAAAAACTACATTGCCATTCCACAAGCAGCTGATGCGCGACGAGCGGTTTCGAAAAGGTGATTTTCATACGGGCTTCCTGTCCAGTTTTAAACTGGTGTGATGCATTCAATGATCGAAGGATGAAGCATATCCTGAGATTACTCTCCATGTTGCACAAGCGAAAGCACCTGGTGGCTGCAGGCTTGCTATTCCAATTGCTGGCCGCCATTTTCACCCTGGTCAGCATACCCCTGATAATCCCGTTTTTCCAGATACTGTTTGAACTTAGCCCAACATCATATACACCGCCTCAGGGAATCGGTGACCTGGAGGGATTCCTCAACTACTATTTTTCCCGGCTTATAGCCATCAGCGACCGTCCTACCGCCCTAACGGTGGTTTGCTGGGCCGTCATTTTGGTATTTTTATTTCGCAACCTCTTCAGGTACCTTGCAAGCTATTTTCTCGTTCCACCTGTCAACGGGGTCTTGCACGATTTGAGGTCTCGTTTGTTCGGTGCGTTTCGCAAAATGTCAATGGAAGAACGAAACTCCTTTAAAAAGGGTCAGCTGCTGTCACATATGAGCAATGACATCGCTGAAATCGAACACGGTATCATGAAAGCGATAGAGCTACTTTTCAGGGCACCGCTGATCATTCTCGGGAGTATGGCATTCATGATATGGATAAGCCCACGGCTAGCGATCATTGCTTTCGCCTTAATGATCTTCATTTTTCTTGTTATTGGCGGCATCAACCGACGATTGAAAAGTGATTCTGCCAAGGCGTTGACCAGCCTTGACAACTTGCAAACGGCTTCCGAAGAATATCTCGGGGCCAAAAAAGTAATGGATGCTTTCGGTGCGGGTACTTTCTTCGAAGAACGCTTCCGTACAGCTAATCTCACACACTTCCACCAAATCAATCGCATCCTGAGGAAAAGAGATCTTTCCTCCCCATCAACAGAATTCCTGGCGATTGTTACGGTCGTGCTTCTTCTGTGGTACGGGGCTCACCTCGTCTTTGATGGATCCATGCAAGCTTCTACCTTTTTTGCATTCATCTTTGCTTTTTACCAGATCATTGAACCTTCCAAGACTTTTGCTCGCGAACTGTCCAATGTGTATAAAGCATCTGCGGCCCTTGAAAGATTGGATCAAGTCGCTGGTCACTCGAGAAGAAAGTCTCTGATAAGCTCACCACAAGAGTGTTCAATAAATGCATTTAAGGATTCTCTGGAATTCCGGGAAGTCGAATTCTCCTATGCCGGTCAGCAGAGACCGGTACTCAAAGGACTCAACCTAAAGATAAGGGCGGGTGATCACCTCGGAATTGTGGGTCTTTCAGGGGCTGGTAAAACCAGTTTGATAGATCTCTTACTTCGCTTTTTCGATCCTGGTATTGGAGAAATTTTTTTTGATCACAAGGATATCAGACAATATAAATTGAACGAATACCGTAAAAGGTTTGGTCTTGTATCCCAGGATGCAAAACTTTTTCATGGTACCCTCAAGGATAATATTCTTCTGGGAAGGGAATGGGATCAGGCAAAATTCGATGAAGCCCTGACCATCTCAGGCTGTGAATTTCTTTTCATGGGTAAGCAGGGTAGGGAGCATGCACTGGCAGGTGACCAGGGTGTATTGCTAAGCGGTGGCGAAAGGCAAAGAATAGCGATAGCCCGGGCCATTTACGAGCGTCCAGATATCTTGATTCTCGATGAACCCACTTCGGCGCTTGACAGGAAGTCAGAATACGAATTCAAGCAAGCCATGCTGAGAGCTATGAAAGGAAGGACAGCCATCATGATTTCTCATAACACAGACTTGTTAAAAGATATGTCCCGGATCGTGGTCCTCGACGGAGGAAAAATTGTCCAAGTTGGAAAATATGACGCCCTTGCGAAAGAAGATGGTTTATTCAGGGATCTCATAGCTTATCAAAATAGAAAAATCAGAGATTGAAAGCATTTATATCCATAACTGCCTCGTTGGTGCTTTCCTGTCTTCAGGCCATAGGCCATTTGGCCGGTCAACCTTTGCCAGGCCTCTCCATGGACGACCTGGCAAAGCGACTTCACTATTACGAAGTAGATGTCTTGCCTGAAAATATAGACCTGGGAGTAGCTGGCCGGGAAAATGTGTGGAACTTTAATTCCCTGCTTTCGCCAAGAAGTTATGTTTACGAACTTGTTCATTCTGACCGAATGGCTTCTCTGGAAGCACCCCCCGCGGCTGGGCATTGTATCATAGACCCGTGGGGTAATCGCCACTTTATGATCTTCGACAATGGAAATGCCGAACTTGTAGGTAGACACCTGAGTATCGGTGAAGCCCCCTTTCTTCTTTTCAAAAGGTATAGAGACCGGTTGTTATTGCGCAGGATGAATCTTGCTTTTAATGAGTCCAGGCAAGCCACAGCACGATGGACCATCGAGTTAAATTCTTCCCAGGTGGCAGCTCTGGCATTGCCCTACAAGGGATCACTTACTGTAGAAGGAACTGATTCCATTCAGGAAATCAAGGATGCCAGTGGACTAATGTATCTGCCGGAAAGTTACCACAATGCCAACAGACTGTTTATAGAACATACTTCGATAATCAGCAGGGTGTTGGACCACAGTGGTAAAGCAATGGTCGGATATACGGAACTTATCCATGCTCTCCAGCGGCATTTCGAGAAACGTACAAGGACCTATTCATTCGTCGATGCAACGAATTTATCCCTGTTGGCCTTAGCAGAAGTAGACGACGAAGGCAGTCTAAAGGCGATATGGTTCAAATCCACGGAGGATGAGAAGAAGCCCGTATTCAAAAAAGGGATGGCGAGACAATTTGCACTCTATCCATCGACCTCCGACGGCAATGTGCGCATGGATTTCAGCAACTTCTCCATAGGAAAATACCAACTTACGAT
>JBFKOL010000112.1:0-11634 GCA_041628815.1 Saprospiraceae bacterium
CTCTCATAAGTATATTTATTAGATAAAATTACATCTTCATATGCCCTTTTGACAATCTTAATACGTCTTGAATCATCGTCTAATGAACATATAACTTCATCGATATTGCTATAATCTTCTTTAAGTGGAATATAATGTACATTAGGATTTAAAATTCCGTTATAATCTCCTTCCACCAATATTTGACATGTTTGAGTTAAACAGGCTTCAAGATGTCTTGGGGAGATTGCTTTTAATTGAATCGAACCATCTAAACCAGGAAATACATTTTGTTCGACCTCATCATAGGTCGCCTCAGGATGCTCGCTTGTAAATTTCACACCTTTAGCCATTATTTCTCCATCGGGATCTAAAACTAATGATCCACCTTCAATCCCTATGGTATAGTAAGAGTTGAGTAAAAATTCATACCAAACGTCTCCATAAAATGTATCCCCGGGATCAGTAGATATGTCAATGTTTTCGATACCATATTGTCGTGTCTTCTCCTGAAATATTTTCGCTATTTCTCCTTTCTTAAACCCAAATTTTCCCAACCATGGAGGACTTTTCTTTGCACGATATCCAATTGTATTTTTCCTCCTCTGATTATACTTTGGGAGTTCACGTTGAATTTTTTCAATTACTCCAGGATCTAAAAATCCAGTGAGCGTTGATTTGATTTTTACTTTGTCTCGGTTTAACTTATGATAGATAGTACTCCATTCGGTTTGTGGAGCAACTGAGTAAACAATATCAATTTTGAATTCATTGATTAACCAACAGAGAAGATTGGTTTGAAGCCATTCATCTTGAGGAAGGATTACTTTGACGGTTTGCAAATCAGTCAAATAAGCAATTTGTCTGCAATATTTTTCAAGTTCTGTTTTTCCTTCCCACCTGTGCGCCGCCATCGATGTGTGAAAAATGATCAAATCAAACTCTACCTGCATTAAGTATCGAGGAAACTGTCCACGACTCAGGCTGTAATAGTAAATTTTATGATTAGTATATTGCTCGAAAGAATAAAGTGAGTCACGTGTTGTCGCTCTAAGAGGGCGCCTTATGATCCCATAAATAACGAGTACTTTAAATGGTTTTGCCAATCCTTTTTTGCTGTATAATTAATCTATTAATTAGTAAATGTATATATTTTTACTTGAAAATGCGGAGATTATACATCTAATTTGATAATATATGTTAAGTGATCTATTTTGTGCTCTGCTGCCTTAAAGTCAGGTAAGACTTTTCGTTAACAATTCTGCCTTTTGATAACTCAAATATCCTATCACATTTTTCCAAAGTCGTTATCCGATGTGCTACAATGATCACAGTCTTTCCCAAAGCTGACAGGTCATTGATACTCTCAACCACGGCCTTCTCTGTTTCCGAATCTAGCGCACTGGTAGCTTCATCGAAAACGAGGATCTCTGCATTTTTATACAATGCCCGCGCAATGCCTACGCGTTGTTTCTGGCCGCCTGAAAGATTCACGCCGCTTTCCCCGAGTACCATCTGCAAGCCGTCCTTGTGGGCTTCCACGAAATCCAACAACCTGGCCTCGTGCAATGATTGCCGCACTTTATCCAAATCGGGTTCATCTTCTCCAAAGGCTATATTCTCCTGTAGGCTTGCATTGAGGATGAAGACCTCCTGCTCCACATATCCCATTATTTTCTGAAAGGAAGCTTCATTGTCACCGGTGATTTGGACATCGTCCACGAGCAGTCTCCCTGATTGCTCTTTGATGAGTCTCAGGAGTAACTTAAGTACGGTGGTTTTTCCAGATCCTGATACACCTACGATTCCGATGGTTTCGCCTTTAGCTATAGCCAGGGAGAATCCTTTGAGTATGTCCTGGCCTTCGCCGTGGTAGCTGTAGGAAATGTCTTCAAAACGGATTTCTCTTTGAAAAGTTAAAGGCTCAACTTCCCGAAACCGCGTAAGTTTTTGGTTGCTGACCTGTTTCAGTTCGTCAATAACATAGGATGAGTTCTTAATGGCGAGGATCGAATTCATCATGCGGTTCACCGAAGGAAGAAAACGATAGGCTGCAACTACAAAAACACCAAGTAAAGTGAGCACATCTTCTTTTACCACGCCTGTGAAATAAGCATAGCCAAAAATGACAAGAATACCTAAGCCAAAAATGATATCGTTGGTCTTCTGGTGTATTTTTTGGTAGATACCTATATTGATCGCATCGAGGCGATTGAGACGCCCCTGGGATTTACCATAGTCATCCAGGATGCGGTTTTCGATATTTGACAATTTCACATCGACATAGGCCTTCATGGATTCAAATACGCGTGCATAATTTTTGGGGGCCAGTGCGTTGCGCTCATAGCCTATGGTTTTCACTCTGTTTTTGGTGATTTGGTAGATACCTATAAAGACCGGTGCAATGATCACCACGATAACCAGCACAGCTAAAGGTTCATAGAGCACTAAACCCATTCCTATGATCATCAGGACCACCAATTCAGTACTCAACAGCAACACCTGGTTCAGATAATTACTGGCAAAACGCATGGGAACATCTACGATGCGGTACACCCGCTTTCCCGAGCCGGCATCTTTGATGAACATATAACCCTGATCGTAGAAATACTTGAACATCTTTTTGTTCAGACGCAAAGAGACATTGTAGGCAAATCTCGTCTGGATGTACACGATCAGCAAGCTGATGGCATTCTTGACGACAAAGACTACAAATATCAAAATTGAGAGATAGAACATGAATTGGATTGGGTTGTCTGAACCGAAGAATTCATAGAGGTCTCTCAAATGGCTGTTGAAGGCATATTCAAATGAGCTTTGTTCGGGTTGTTTAACATAGTCAGCCGCAGTAAGGACATCATCCCTGAGCGCACTGTGGATCAGGACAAAAATGGTGGCCAATCCGAGCACATCAAAAATTGCATTGACGAATAGTAAGAGTATCATCAATGCCGCCCGTTTTTTCTGGTCGTAATCCAATACCGCCCTGATGTTCTTTAGCGCATTGAAATACGGATTGTTGATGATGGCGCGTAATGGGTTCAAAGCAGGGCTTTATTGCTATAACTGCAGAATCGAACCATACCGTATAATCAGGGACAATTCGATTTTTCTCACATATAGACAAAAGTAATAATATATAAATCAGTAGTTTCTTTGAAGGGGATCTAATTATGAGTTAAACAAGAATTGTAAAGGAATGTGAGATCATCCGTCTCGGAAAGTTTAAAGTTTTGAGTGCAGAGTTAAAAGTTGAGATGTAATGACGACATAGCTACCGTGGAATTCCCAATATCTGATATTTGATATGCGAATTGATCGATATAACTTTCACAACATCACAACATCACAACATCACAACATCACAACATCACCAGATCACAACATCACCAGATAAAGTATGGCAGGCTGGGCAAGAAATAAGAATTCAAAATTCATAATTCTTCATTCTTCAACCATCACTCTCTTTTTTCTCTAAATTTGACTGCTATGAAGATGGACGAACCCAAGGCGATACGGTCCGGTGAGGAACTCGATGCCGGGAGACTGGGTGAGTATCTGGCAACCTTAAACCGGGACTGGGACGGGGAACTAGAAATAAGACAATTTCCCGCAGGATTTTCTAATCTTACCTATTTCTTACGTATCGGGGACCTCGAGATGGTGCTGCGGCGGCCTCCTTTCGGAGCCAATGTAAAAAGCGGGCATGACATGTCTCGAGAATACAGGGTGATGAAAGGACTGAAGGATACATTTGGTAAAGTTCCCGAAGTTTATCACTACTGTTCAGACCCTGATATCATAGGTGCGGACTTTTATCTTATGGAAAGGGTAAAAGGAGTAGTTGTCCGTGGCAAAGGTCTCGAGGAAGGCGGTGAAGCAGCTTATCCAAAGATTGCCACAGCATGGCTGGACACATTTGTCGAATTGCATGGTACCGATGTTGGTGCTTCAGGATTGGAAGATTTGGGGCGTCCTGAGGGCTATAACCGGCGGCAGATAGAAGGTTGGACACGTCGGTATGTCAAGGTACAAACCGAAGACGCCAAGGTGATCAATCAAGTGATCGAATGGCTCAATAAATCCATTCCGGTTGAATCAGAACATACGTTGATACACAATGATTACAAGTACGACAATGTCATGTTTGACCCGGAAGACTGGACTAAAGTAAAGGCTGTGCTGGATTGGGAAATGGCTACATTGGGAGATCCGTTGATGGACTTCGGTACAACCATATCATACTGGTCCGAAGAAGAAGATCTCGCAGTATTTGGAGAACTCATAAGTCTGCCTACCTATCAACAAGGTAATCCTTCCAAACTCGAACTGGTCAATATGTATGCCGAGGGCAGTGGTCGAGATTTGAGCAATATCGTTTACTATTATGTCTATGGACTTTTTAAAACAGCTGTAGTCGTACAACAAATTTATTACCGCTATCATCATGGAATGACCCGGGATAAGCGATTTGCAGGACTTGGCGAGGCAGCCAAAGGATTTTGTTTCAAAGCTCTCAGGGCCATCGAAAAAAACCGCATCGATCAATTGTTTTAAGACCTTAGATGGCGTTCGCTGTCCGTTAGTCTGATAAATTTGCAGAATAGAATGGCTATTGCGTTCTTGGACCGTTCATATGTTTAAGCGTACAGATCTTCTATGAAGTATATCATACCCAGAAGCTCATATACCATCTCCGGAGAGTTTCCTGTTAAGAATGAATATGGCGAAACGGTCCTTAAGATTGAGTCCAGCAAGTTTTCATTGCGCAGCAGGATCAGCATACGGGATCAGTACGGGATAGAGATCGGCCATATTCAAAAGAAGCTACTTTCTCCTGGATTGGTATACGAGATTTACCACGAACAAACCCTAATGGCGGTCCTGAAACGTGGAAGGTGGCTGTTTAGAAAAAGATATTCTGTGACTACGACTGACAAGGATCGGTACATTGCCCGTGGCAATTTCAAACACCTCGAATTCAGTCTTTATATGGGTAGCAGGAGAGTAGTCAAGGTAGACCCTTCTCTTGCCGTCCGGTCAGAAAACTACGGTATCGAGGTAGAGAAACGGGCGAGCCCTTACATCTGTATTTGTGCAGTGTTGGTCATTGAAGCTATAGAGAAAGCGAAATAAATGACCACTATGGGGTTTAAAGCAGCTTTGTAAGGACCTCGATCATGTGGGATAGTTCATCTTCGGTATTGTAATAGTGAGGGGAAATCCGCAATACTCCCTCAGCCCCTTTGGCATCAAAATCGTACAAAGCACTGGATCTTTCGACGGTTGAAACATTGATTTTTTCTTTTTTCATTTCTTCCTTTAGTTCTCCAGGTGCCCAGTCTTTGGCTGCCAGCGTGACGATTCCAGAAAGTTCTTCTCCACGATCAAGGACCGTGATGCCCTTCAGATTTCGACATCGTTGCCGCAATATTTCGGCCAATCGAGTGGTCCTGGACTGGATGTTTTCTATCCCGATGTTCAGTGCATAGCGGATGGCGGCAGAGGTGCCTTGCATGAGTGCATAGGGAAATTCCCAGTCCTCAAACCGCCGCGCACCTTCAAAGAGCCTGTATTCCTGATCTGCGACCCATTCCGCGCCTCTCATATCGAGCCAAAGAGGTTCCAGGTTTTGATCCAGTACATTTTGTGAAACGTAGAGCAATCCGGCTCCCCTTGGACCACGCAGAAATTTTCGGGTCGTGGCACTGAGGAAATCACACCCCATTGCCTGGACATCGATATGGCGTTGTCCTACGGATTGGCAGGCATCGACAAGGTAGAGGATGCCCCTTGATCTGCACAACCTGCCAATGGCTTCCACGGGTTGCACGGTACCGCAGTTGGTAGGAATATGGGTGACAGAAACCAGTTTAGGATGCAAGGTATCCATCATTCTGGCGGCTCCATCGATGTCCGGTAGTCCCTTATCGTCGGATGGTATGAATTCGATCCTGATACCAAACCGCTTCCTGTAGTTGATGAATGCGATTTGATTGGATACATAATCGTGTCGCGTAGTGAGTAAGACATCACCGCGATTGAATGGTATAGATGACAAGGCCCTGGAGTAGGCATCAGTGGCATTGGCAGTAAAGGCGACCTGGTGCGGCCGGGCATTGATCATCCGTCCGCACAAATCATAAAATTCGGCCAGCTCACCAGCTTTTAATTCGGCAGCTTCATAACCGCCTAGCTTGGATTCTACATCGAGATATCCTTTGATGGCGCATAAGACGATCGAGGGCATTAGAGAGGCACCGGCATTGTTTAAATGCACTACATGCTTACACCCGGGCGTTTCCCGGCGTGCTTTTTCGATGATCCACGGATCCATGTGCGTTAAATTATCACATTATTGAGTACCTCGTGCTCTGAAAGCAATTCTTCTACCATTGAATGGGTGAAAATTGTATCCTTCGGGAAAGACCTGCGACAACCACTATAAATTTAACTTTGATAGGCTTTAGCTCACGTATTGATAAATTACTTCTATCGTATGGTTCAAAAAAAATTCTACGGTCTTGTTTTTCTATTTTGTCTTGCACAGACCATCGTCGGGCAGGACGATTGGGAAAAATCATTGACTCATGGATATGCGTTCCATGACTCTGTCAAGATCCACTACGTCACCATAGGTGAAGGACCTCTGTTGATTATGGTACACGGATTTCCGGATTTCTGGTTTTCATGGCGCAACCAGATGCCCTCTCTGGCAAGCCAGTTCAAGGTGGTAGCGATTGACCAACGAGGATATAATCAAAGCGATAAACCCAAAGGTGTCGCATCCTATGCCATACCCCTTCTCGTTGGCGACGTCGTAGCAGTCATGGACCATTTTAATACTGAGGAGGCTATCGTGGTGGGTCACGACTGGGGTGGAGCCGTAGCGTGGGCCACGGCCATGTTTCATCCTGGCAGAGTGTCCAGGTTGATTATTTGCAACCTGCCACATCCCAAGGGTATGACCCGCGAGCTGGCCAACAATCCCGAACAACAAAAGAACAGTGCTTATGCCAGGTTTTTTCAACAACCCGATGCCCATAAAAGTCTTACACCCGAAGGTCTGGCAAAGTGGGTCTCCGACACAGTATACAGAAAAAAGTATATCGAAGCTTTTAAACGGTCTGACATTGAGGCCATGCTGAATTACTACAAAGCCAATTACCCAAGAGAACCTTATTCAGCCAATACGCTTCCCATGCCGGATATCCAGTGTCCCGTCCTCATGATCCATGGCCTGGATGACGAGGCACTGCTGCCTGGAGGACTCAATGATACTTGGGAGTGGCTCGACAAGGATCTCACGCTTGTAACCATTCCTGGCGCAGGTCATTTTGTCCAACATGATGCGGCTGACCTGGTCACAAGGAGTATGCTGATGTGGTTGAACAGGTAATTCTAATCATTTGGAAATTAGTCTTTCACCGTTGGCTGCGTATCGGCCAGGTATTGCATCTGGGCCACCGACGTCAGGAACTCCATGGGTGGCGTGTCTTCGCGTAAACTCTTCGAGGTATACAGCAGGAATTGTTTGATCGCTGCCACTTCATCGGTAGAGAGCCTGCCTTCGAAGGCTGGCATGCCATTCTGCGCAAGCAATCCTTTCAATACGATTTGTTCATACTGATCGAATACCTGGTCTGACGATCTGACAAGATCGGGTAGGACACCGCCACCCAAGCCAAAACCATCCCCGTGGCATGTCACGCAGTTTTCCATGTATTCAGTAAATCCTTTTCCTATATCCAGAGGGCTTCCCGTGGGTTCTATGGACGTCAGTTGTGGCTGGGCGGCTATGATTTTTTCAGGATAAGTGCCTGTACCATTCAGCTTGAAAGTATAGACCGTGCCGGGATGCACGTGCGAGGTAAATTTCCGGTTCAACCCGGTGATACCTCCCCATCCGGCAACGATGGTGATGTATTGTTCTCCATCCACCATGTAAGTCACAGGAGCAGCAATGATGCCTGACCTGAGATCCCTCTCCCATAATTTGGACCCATTAAGGGCATCGTATGCCACAAACATACCTTCGGCATTGCCCTGGAACACGAGGTCAGAGGCTGTCGACAGGACACCGCCATTCCAGTGTGAAGTCAGGCGAACCGCCCATTTCTCTTCCTGGTTGACAGGGTCATAAGCGATGAGCCTGCCAAAAGGGGAAGTGGGATCCAAAGGGTTGGTCTGGGCACCGGGATCAAATTCAGTCGGCTTGTAAAGCTTGTTCACATAAGATACATTCCATCCGGTACCGGATCCAGCACCCTGGTTGGCCTCATTATGGACAAACCGCTCGTTCATCGAATAGATCGATGCGATGGTGTGGGTATTGGTGTAGACCAAACCGGTATTGTGGCTGTAACTCATAGGTTGCCAGTTGTGTCCACCGAATGGTCCGGGAGAAATTGCCTTGTTTCTTCCATCGGTATATCGTGCGCCAGGTGCTTCTATAGGTCTGCCATTTTCGTCAAGCCCGGTGGCCCAGCTGACATAGGTATAGGGCTTGCCCGAAATAAAAGATCCGTCGGTTCGATCAATCACGTAGAAGAAACCATTTTTAGGTGCCTGCATGATGACTTTTCTATCTTCTCCTTCGATAGTGAGGTCGGCAAGGATGAGCGGCTGGGTAGCCGTATAATCCCAAGTGTCACCCGGCGTAGTCTGAAAGTGCCAGACATAGGACCCATCGTCTGCGTTCAAGGCGACGATACTGGATAGATACAGGTTGTCGCCTCCTTCCGGGCTTCGGATTGAACGATCCCAGGGAGAGCCGTTGCCTACGCCAATATAGACCAGGTTGAGTTCGGGATCGAAAACGATGGCATCCCATACGGTACCGCCACCACCCATCTTCCACCATTCTCCTGTCCATGTTTTTGCTGCTTCGGCCAAGTCGGGGTGGGGTTGCTCTTCATCTGGATTTCCAGGTACCGTGTAAAAGCGCCATACTTGTTCACCGTTCGATGCATCATAGGCTGTCACATACCCTCGAGCGTCGTATTCGGCACCTCCATTTCCAATGAGCACCTTTCCAGCGACAATTCTTGGGGCTCCTGTGATGGTATACGCTCTATCCCTTGTTACAGTCATTACCTCCCAGTTGACGGATCCATCAGAAGCATCAAGTGATATCAGGCGACCGTCCAACGCTCCAAAAAAGACATCTCCTTTGTAAAGAGCTACGCCCCTGTTCACCACATCACAGCATGCCTTTTCACCCATTGTCCTGTCCACTTTGGGGTCATATTGCCAGATAACAGATCCCTTACGTGTATCGATCGCATAGACGACAGACCACGGACCTGTGATGTACATGATGCCGTCTGCGACGATTGGTGTTGCTTCAAAACCTCTGATGACACCCAGCTCGAGTGCCCATGCCAGTTCGAGTTGGTCAATGTTTTCCTTGTTGATTTGATCGAGTGTACTAAACCGGTCTTCATTGTAAGACAATCCATAGGTAAGCCAATCGGAATGATTTTCATCGGCTGCCATCAAGGTCTTGTCTTCAATGGCTGTGGTAACTTTTTGAATGTGCTCTCGGCTCCCTTTTTGTGGGTCAGTATTACATGAAAGCAAAAAAATAATAGACAAGAGGACAACGGCTAAAGTGCGCATTTTATAATCTGTTTGGGTTGTAAATCAAGTTTTGAAGATGGTTCGCTTTTGAATGCTTAACTGAGTTTACTTTCAACTTTCATATTTTGAAATTCCCAGTAAGAAAATAATAAAATACGAGCTGCTGTGGTAAATCAGGGTGCTTTTAAGGAACAATAACTATTTTTCCCTTTACTTCACGGTTCATAAGCGCTCTCAATGCCTTGGGCGCCTCTTCCAGTTTGTATTTTTCAGAGATATGGGGTTTTATCTTGCCTTCCTGGTGCCAGGCTACCAGTTGCATGATATTAGCCATGTTGGCCGAAGGGTTTCGTTGGGTAAAAGCCCCCCAGAACACACCCCTTATATCGCATCCTTTCAGGAGGGGAAGGTTGAGAGGTATCTTGGGTATATCGCCTGCCGCGAATCCAACAACCAGGTACCGTCCTTTCCAGGACATAGCCCTTAAGGCAGATTCTGTGTAATCTCCCCCCACTGGATCGTAGATGACATCAACTCCTTTTCCTTCGGTAAGTTCTTTGAGGCGTTCTTTCAGATCCTCGTGGGTATAATTGACGAGGTGGTCTGCTCCATATTGTCTGCACAAGGCCAATTTTTCCTGATTGGAGGCACAGGCAATGACATTGGCACCCATCACCTTTCCCAATTCTACAGCTGTCAGTCCGACTCCTCCGGAAGCACCCAGCACAGCCAATGTCTCTCCAGATTTCAATTCCGCCCGGTCCTTTAGTGCGTGATATGAGGTTCCGTAAACCATCGTGAAGGCGGCGGATTCC
Organism: Saprospiraceae bacterium; assembly: GCA_041628815.1. GTDB lineage: Bacteria > Bacteroidota > Bacteroidia > Chitinophagales > Saprospiraceae > JBFKOL01. The sequence goes on from JBFKOL010000112.1 coordinate 10,377, forward strand.
TCAAACGTCATATCAGGTGGTTTTGGAAAAGTTACCCTGGCATCCGCCAATACCTGTTCTGCGAAACCGCCGTGTCCGACCAGGGCAAATACCTCGTCACCCGTTTTGAGATGTTTCACTCCTTCACCTACAGCTAATACAATGCCTGATACATCGGACCCCGGAGAAAATGGAAAAGGCGGTTTGAATTGATACAAACCCTGGATCATCAATGTATCTGGGAAATTCACACTACACGCCCTTACCTCAATCAATACCTGCCCTTTTCCAGGTTGCAGGTCAGGAACTGCTTCAACAACAAGTGATTCTGGTGGCCCAAAAGATTTACAGAGAACAGCTTTCATGGTGGTATTTGATAGGAAAGATAAGCATTGTGACAGGGTTGTCATTGACCTTTATTGGCAGGATGATTTTGACACACAGATTGGGAAAAGATACCAGGAGCTTTCGCAGATTCAGAAAAACAGATTATTTATTGGTTTTCTTTCTAAAAAAGTGAATAAAAAGGTTCATTTCGAGAAGAGGAAACGTTTTTATAAAGGCGAAACACTACTTTCCCAAATGATTGTTGGTTCATAATCCTGGCAATCGATTGTTCAACCTTAATAACCACTTACTATGAAAAGACTGTTCTTTTTAACCGTTGCCTTCTCGTGGTGTGGGATCTTATCCGCACAACAGTTGGTTTCTGGCACCATCACCGACACCGATGGAGAACCCATGATAGGTGTCAATATTCTGGAAGAAGGAACTACGAACGGTACTATTACCGATCTGGATGGAACATACTCTCTAGAAGTAGGCAGTTCAGAAGCAGTCCTTGTTTTTAGTTTTACAGGAATGGAAACCGTTTCTGAAACTGTTGGATCCAGATCGATGATAGATGTAACCTTGCGTACTGACCGTTTGTTGTTGGACGAAGTCGTCGTAACAGCTCTTGGGACAACTGCGAGACGGGATGAACTTGGGTCTACAGCTTCGCTGGTTACCACAGATGAAGTTTTACGTTCAGGTGAGCCACTTGTACTCAACGCCCTGGCGGGCAAGGCGTCAAATGTTGAGATCCTATCTACCAATGGTGATCCTGGCGCAGGAACTAACATTCGGATCCGTGGTGCAAATACCATAGAAGGCTCCTCTAACCCGTTGATCATCCTTGATGGCGTACCGATCAGCAATTCTACCATTTACACCGGTGCAGCAGGACTGACAGGCACCCGCTCCGGTGGAGTGAGTCAACAGTCCCGTCTCAATGACA
>JBFKOL010000113.1:0-11245 GCA_041628815.1 Saprospiraceae bacterium
ATGCCTTTCATTCAGAAAGTTTCTAGCCTCAAGAATACGTTGTTCCAACTGCTCGACTTCAGGTTTTCTTATCAGGTTTCTCACCGTCGAACTAGGAAGTATGATAGGACTATGGTGCTCTGGTTCGATGTCAAAATGAATAAGGTCGGCAAACAGCAAGGTATCTTTGTCAACAAAGAGGTTTTGCAAGCCAAGAAATTTTTGACCTACGGGCTTGCAATATCCTACATTAACCTCTTTCTGGATAAACGAAGAGACGAGACCCAATGTACTGGTTGTCTTCCCTACATGTTGGCTGCTGGCCGCGACATATATATTTTTGTACTTCATCGAAAACAGAATTGATGCGATGTTTACTCTGAATCAGGGCAACCAAGATACTATTTATCCCATTATGGGAGATGCGTACAACTCGGCAGATTGCACGGTGCTTCAACTGGATGATTCGGTCCGATACCGTAATGCCCCACTAGGCTTTGATGACCTTCAGATTTACTTGCCGTGGTTCCTCAAAGAGAAAAAAGCACTGATCGCCATTGGTGGATACGGCGAAAAAAGAAACCTTTACCAATCCAGCAGTCATTTTTCCAATACCAATCAAAACCGGAATATCCATCTTGGAATCGATGTATGGATACCTGCAGGAACAAAGATCTATGCTCCTATTAAAGGTAAGATTCACAGCTTTGCCTTCAACAACAAATTTCTGGATTATGGCTATACATTGATCCTTTCACATGAATCAGGATCTCAAAAATTTCATACGCTGTATGGTCATCTTGGAGCAGAATTCTTCAAATCATGGGTAAGGGGATCAAAGATAAGCGCTGGAACCTGTCTAGCCCAAGTTGGCGGTAAAGCAGTGAATGGAGGATGGTATCCACACTTACACTTCCAGGTCATACACGACATGGGAGGGTGGGACGGAGACTACCCCGGAGTCTGTACAGAAAGTGAAAAGGATTTTTATCTAAAGAATTGTCCTGACCCTATGCCTCTCATCAAATTTTCTGGATAATTCTTCAATCCGGCAATGACTAAACAAAAAAAGCACGCTCCAATTCCAAACCATTTGAGCGTGCTTTTTTCATTTGCTGTGAGAGAAGGATTCGAACCTCCACGAGGCGCTTAGCAACAGGACAAAAGAAATTTGTGTGGTCAACCCCTATCCAATGTTTATCGCGTTATCCCCACCCCCGAGACAAGAGGGCATGTCTACCTTTTTCATCACCTCACAGTATTTTCAAGCTAACAGTGCTTTTCATTTAAAGCGCTGATACAAAGGTAAGTTGCAATTCTCATTTTTTGCAAATGTTTCAATTAAATAGTTTAATTTTTTGATTATTATTACTATTCGATACTATTATTAAACATTATCCTTTAAGGAGCGCAGATTTGCCTTGGATATTAGAAATTATTTAAGCGATTTTAGCACCTAACAGGTGATATTTGCGATGGCTTGACCTTAAATGGATGTTATTTCGCTTCTAGCCAAACTTCAGCGCATCTTGGGTCTGCGCCTTTTACTTTTGCCCCCACCCTGCTGCATCATATGGATACCCTGCTTTCCCATTGACCTGGCAGCTTTTACCTGGCCACTATTGCTTAAAGCCTTTTCGAACTGGACCATCTGAGCCTTTAGCTGATTTTCGGTAATCTTTAATTTTTTAGCATCCCTGAAATATTTTTTCGCCGCTTTCCATTTGCCTTTAGCTCCATTAATGTTGGCAAGCTGGAGAAGCACCATGCCTCGTTCGTTATCAGATGGTAAATTCATATGCAACGCCCTGTCAAAGAGGGACTCTGCCGCCGACATTTCTTTATTATTCATGGCAATTGCCCCCCGCATAATGTAGTAAAATGCTCTCTGTGTTACATATAGCCAATCCGGTTTTAAGGTAAGTGCGAGTATTTTTTCGGCCTTTTCGAAATCCCCATCCTGGATATGTTTCGCCGCAGTATTGACACTTCCGAAGAAAAGGTAGATAAGAAATAGTATCAAACCCACCAAGAGAAGAGGAAAGGCGTACCAAAAATTGACAAGAAAAGCCAGGATTATTCCACCAAAAAGCAGGAAGGCTGTAATTCCAAGTAAGATGTAAATGTTGAGATTAAACATGAAATAGATTATTCGGCAAAGTTACAACTAATCGTCCTTCATGACCCGACAGTCGCTGATCAACATATAATTCCGATGGATATACCGCATACATCCATCTGTAAAGACCTCTTTAAATAATCCAAAAAATATCCTTGACTCCTCCCTGTCGCGATGATCAAAAGCCGGTGTATTGAAGATCAAAACACCATCGGGGTTCAATGCTCTTTTGCACGAATCGAGGAAATCCATCGATTTAAATTGTCCTGGTATTATATCCTCGATAAAGATATCTACACATATCAAATCGTATTTGTCTTGAACTGTTTGCATGAATACCTCTGCATCAGCTATGACTACGTCAACAGGTGATTGTATCTTATGCAGGACGTAATCATTGGCCAATTCGCAAACGGAAGGATCGATTTCAACTGCTGCGAATGTCCATCGAAGAGGATTGATATTTTCAAGGATCTGGATGATACTGCCTAGCCCCAAACCAAGAATCAGCACCTTGTGGCCTGGTATTTTTGATAGATCCACCGAATGTTCAAAAAGATGCTTGAAATTGTAGTAGCGTTCTTCGTAGGAATACACTGCTTTTTCCGTACACAGCTGGAGTTTGCCTTTTCTCAGAATGAGATAGAGCTCGTTACCAAAAACGGATTCACTGGAGGTTATCAAGACGTCCGTTAAATAACTTCTGATCTCGTCCCACCATGTGAGCGATTTAATCATCAATTGAATTGTTGAAAACGTCCGAAAGAATTTGTATTTCAAGATCCGCCAGTTCTATTTCTTTCCTCATCATCGCCTTGCGTGCAACATCAATTGCTTTTTCAAGTCTATACCTGTCGTCCCGACCCCAAGAATAGGACTGCACAAAGCCTTTGGGGTGGTAATTGAAAATGTTTGCGAATACCCCTACTACAGTTCCTGTGGAAAAAGCAGTATTAATCGCACATTTTGAGTGATCGCCCATGATTACACCAAGAAATTGTCGACCCGTGTCACGCATTACCCCTGAGGCCATATCGTACAATCGAACCTGACCGTATGTATTTTTCATATTCGACGTACATGAACCAGCTCCAAAATTGCACCAGGCTCCAATGAAAGAGTCTCCAATATAACCGTCGTGACCCTTGCTGGAAAAAGCCTGAAACAAGCTGTTTTTTACCTCTCCGCCAAGTTTGCAATGAGGCCCCGTACTCGTTGCTCCATAAATCTTTGCACCCATTTTCAGTACGGTACTTTCCCCCAATGCACAGGGTCCTTTGATAATTGATCCCTCCAAAATCACAACGTTACGGCCGATGTAGACGGGCCCGTCTTCCGTGTTGATTATGGAATTGTAAATTTTTGCATCTTCTTCTATAAACAATTGGTCACCACGAATGAAGTTGGATTCATCGGGATTCCGAGATGTCCTGCCCCTGGTGATCATTTTAAAATCCCTTCGGATCTGGCTGTTATTGAATGTTATCAAATCTTCTGGTCTCTTTACCCAATGATGCTCGGCAGTGTCGGCACTCGTCGAAGTTCCATATCCTCCTGATACAAGAAATTTTAAAGAGTCGTTTTGATTTAACCTGGCAGCCATCCACATACCTCCATCCTCCAAGCTGTCACCTATTCGAAGATTTCCAATTTTTTCAATTAGGGATTCATCTGGCAGAACAGCACTGTTGACCAGAATATTGTCAGCAGTAAAACGAGGTGACCAAAAAGCATTAAACAAGGGTAAAGAATAGGTGCTAACAGTCGCTTGGGTGACTTTCTCCCATTTTTCACGAATGGTCAATATACCACACCGTAAATGCGAAGCAGGTCTTGTAAGAGTCAAAGGATAGAGCTCTTTTAAATTATGACCATCGACCAAAATGAGATTCTTCATAACAAAAAAACCCCGCCACAGCGAGGTTATTTTATCTTTTCATGAATTATACATCAATCACTCTGATGCTGACTCACCTTTTTTAGCAAACTTGGCAAATTTCTTGTTGAACTTGTCTATGCGGCCAGCAGTGTCTACAAATTTCATCTTACCCGTAAAGAACGGATGGGATTTGTTGGAGATCTCCAATTTAACCAAAGGATATTCCTTCCCATCGTCCCAAACGATGGTATCCTTAGTGGGTGCACAAGATCTCGTCAGAAAAGTTTCATCACACGAAAAATCTTTAAACACTACAAAACGGTAATTAGATGGATGTGTATCTTTTTTCATGTCCGCACATTTAATGGGGCGCAAAGGTAATACAAATATCGATACAGTAAAAGACCTGGAATCAGGTCTTTTCCCGGCAATAATTCAAAAAATGGACCTTGAGTAATTCTTCCCATCCCTTTTTCAAGGATTGAATCGTAGATTCTTTTACAATGCCAAGAAAATCCACGGAGAGTGTTAAACGTGTCTTCCCATTAACACGCTCAAATTCATATTTTTCGAAGGTTAGTACCGGCCCTCCGAAGGCTTTGGTAAGGTTTCCTCTTATCTCCAGTGATCTTAGGTAATCTACCCCGATCACATCTCCCCAGATCAATCCATCGCCTTCACCGAAATCCTCAAAAGCTTTTCCACCCATGAAGGTCTGGATGAGAAACCTTTTAGTCCTGGGTGATGAAAAATAAGTTCTCGGCCACCAAAGGTTGATTTGATTGAAATAGTATTCCCACGTGTGGGCAACATTCTGATCGACAATGATTGCTATCTTAATGGACTCTGCCATAGACTTTTGATGCGGCAAATTAATCAAAGTGAAAGGATTTGGTTACAAAAGACCTGGAAAAAAGGCATCCAGGAAATGCTTCAATTCGTACTGCTTGCCGTTTGTGAAGATGATTGAGATTACATCAAAACGAAATTCCCATTCGTGATTGTGGGCATTCATGAAAGCCGACGCTGCACCTGCTATTTTCGCTATTTTTTTCTCATTGATAAATGTCTCGGGTCTGCCGTATGAAATACTACTTCGGCTTTTGACTTCGACAAATACCAAGATTGCATCATCATAGGCAATAATGTCGATTTCTCCCTTTCCAAAACGCCAATTAGTTGCCACAATCTCATATCCGAGTCCTTCCAGAAATTCTCTTGCCAGATCTTCGCCTTTTTTTCCAATTTCATGCTTTGTGGACATCTTATTTTACATATTTGCAGAATAAAATTAATATGAGGATATGATGGATACATTGATCAATAGGTTTCCTGATCAGTTGAAAGAATCATTGGAAATAGGACAAAAAGCCCAGATCAAACCTCACTCTCAGCCTATCAACAAGGTTTTTGTTGCCGGCTTAGGCGGATCGGGAATAGGTGCTGATTTTGTGCGAGGCTTAATAAGATCAGAGGCAAAGATACCTTATTTGGTTGGCAAAGGATACGATATCCCGAAATACGTCGATAAAAACACCCTTGCAATTGCATCTTCTTATTCCGGTAATACGGAAGAGACCCTTAGTTCTTTTGAACAACTGGTCAAAACAGGTGCAAAAATAGTATGCATTTCAAGTGGAGGCCAACTGATAAAGCGCGCCAAAGCCGATGGATTGGATTATATAAAAATACCAGATAACTGGCCGTCACCACGCGCCTGTCTTGGATATTCTCTTATTCAGCAGTTGTACATCATTCACAAACTCGGCATCATTTCGGAGCGTATCCTGGACGAAGTGCGAAAATCGATCGACCTGTTGTTACAAGAAAAAGAGTCCATTCAGCAAAAAGCCAAAACCGTGGCTGATCAACTGGCAGGAAAAATACCCATCATATATGTTACGGACCGGATGCCTGCCGTAGCCGTTCGATTACGGCAGCAACTGAATGAGAATGCCAAAATATTATGCTGGCATCACGTAATTCCTGAAATGAATCACAATGAGCTTGTCGGGTGGAGGACGAAAAATGAGCAATTTGCCGTCATCTATTTGAGAAATGAAGATGATCTTTTACGCAATCAAACCAGGATCACGATCAACCAGGAAATCATAAGAAAATATACTTCGACCATCATAGAAATATACTCGAAAGGATCTACCCTCACCGAAAAGACCCTTTATCTTGTCCACCTTGGTGACTGGATATCATGGTACCTCGCGCAGATTCGCAAAGTAGATGCCATAGAGGTGGACGTAATTGATTACCTGAAAAGCGAGTTGGCTAAAGTGTAGTTCACTATACTCAGGGTTAAATATTTTACCATTTACTCTTTACTATGATCGCGTAATGTCATAAATTAGTGAGTAATATTATTAAACTCACTGTTAATAAATGGCAACTCATCTTACGGACAAATCGATTTTAAAAGGTGCTCACTTCATCCTTGAGCCGCCAGGAATTCACGACACGTTCACACCAGAAGATCTTACCGAAGAACAGCAAATGATCCGTGAAACGGTTCGGCAATTCGTTGTCAATGACCACGCTCCCCTGGCAGACAGGATGGAGAATGGAGAGCACGAATTGAACAGGGGTTTACTTCGCAAGCTGGGAGATCTTGGGCTTCTCGGAACACATATGCCTGAAAAGTTGGGAGGAGTGGAAATGGACACCAATACGAACACGGTCATAACTGAAGAACTGGGAAAGACAGGCGCTTTTTCGACCACCTTTGGTGCACATACGGGTATAGGGATGCTTCCCATTCTATATTTCGGTACTGAAAAACAAAAAAAGACCTATTTGCCATCGCTTATGTCGGGTGAAAAGGTGGCGTGCTATTGTCTGACAGAACCAGGCTCGGGAAGTGATGCATTGGCCGCGAAGACGCGTGCCGATCTGTCACCGGATGGCTCTCATTACCTGATAAACGGTCAGAAAATGTGGATATCAAATGCCGGATTTGCTGATATTTTTATCGTTTTCGCCAAAATTGACGGAAAAGATTTTACCGCTTTTATCCTAGAAAAGGGCATGAAAGGTTTGTCCCTCGCCGCCGAAGAAAAAAAGTTAGGTATCAAAGGTTCATCAACCAGACAGGTATTTTTTGAAAATGTTGCCGTACCCACTGAGAATATGCTGGGAGAGAAAGGTAAAGGTCATCACATCGCTTTCAACGTCCTGAATACAGGAAGATTTAAAATAGGACCAGCCGCCTTGGGTGGAACGAAGAGTCTCTGTGATAAATCGATTACCTATGCCAATGAACGGGTACAGTTTGGAAGAAAGATTGCCAGTTTCGGTGCAATCAAGAAAAAACTGGCGGAACAGGCCATCAATACTTTCGCAGCCGAAGCGGCCGTCTATCGCACATCGGGGCTAATAGAAGATTATGTCCAGCATTTAAAATCCACTGGAAAGTCATTTGCAGAATCCAAATTACTTGCTGCAGAAGAATACGCATTAGAAAGCTCGATCCTGAAAGTGGCAATGACCGACATCCTCAATGAAGTTGCCAGCGAATGTGTACAAATACACGGTGGTATGGGATACAGCGAAGAGTCCGGAGCGGCCCGTGCCTTCAGGGATGCAAGGATAGCAATGATCTACGAAGGCACCAATGAAATCAACCGGCTTCTCATGACCAACCTGATCTTCAAGCGCGCTATGAAAGGTCAGCTCGATTTTACCCAAAGAGCCTTGCTGTTACAACAGCAAATTAATGATAACCAAGTCGTCGCACCGACGCCGGGTAACGACTTAGAGGCATTGGCGTCGTTGAAAGACGTGGTTGTAATCCTTCTTGGCGCATTAGGTCAACTGGCCATGAAAGGAAAAATCAATCTGAAAGAAGAGCAGCAACTATTGCTATACATCGCCGACATTCTCATTGACATCTATCTCGCTGAGTCTCTTTATATCAGAGTGGAAAAAAATGCCGAAGGCATAGATAATGAATTAAAAACCATTCATTCCAGCGTACTCGCGGTATTCATGAACGACGCATCGTTCCGGATTCATAGAAAAGCCATAGAATGCATTGGGGCTTTTGTTTTACCTAAACATCAACCATCTTTCATAGCCGCTATCGAACAGTTCACTTCTTATCCCGTAAAAAATATGGTTGAATTAAAAAGAAGGGTGGCAGACTATTTGATTGATGCGAATTCTTACGTACTTTGAAAAAACCTCTAAGGCACAGTTTTAATTTAAGAAGATAGTTTTTTCATACATTCGGTAGCCTTAGAGGTTTTTTTATATAAGAGATTCCCAATAGATAAGATTCACACCGAACGACGAACACAATTAAGACGTGTTCCACCAAGGATTCGCTGCCTGAACAGGTTAATTTTTGCCTGCTTCGAATAACTCGTCCAAATAATACGGCCTGGTTCGCACATTGTACAAATCACGGCAAGAGTTCAATGTCCCGCTGCGCATAAGACTTGCCCAAATCCCACTTTCCTGACAAGCCTCTAAATGACTCCTGAATAAGTAACAATGTCCAAGTTCGTGGAATAAGATGAATCCCCTATCTGCATTGTCTGCTATATCCCAAAAGTCCGAATCAATAGAAGTCTCTCGCGTAAAATACCTTCCTCCGTTAGAACAGGAAACAGCTAGACTATATTCGCGAATGGGTACCAGTTCGCCAGTTATTCCTGCTAAACTTAGATCCAGCTCCAGTCCGCGTAACGCCGCCTCGCTCTCAAAGGCCGTAAAATAGGGCCAAAGCTGTGGGTCAACCATGGGATATTCAAAACTTTCCGCAGGGGAGTTAACATCTGTTAGCGATGTAGACGGATCTACATGACACTAAAGAAAAAAAGTAGCTGCCAGGGTTAAACCCATTTGTTTCACAGGGTATACTTTTTTTAGGTGAACAGGTCTGTAGTGCTCAACCTATTCCTGTAGTATATCGATTCAACATCCCGTACGACGCGATTAGCCCCCCGGATGTTATCAATCAGAAAATTTTAAGCCTCCGGAATGTTAGCTCCGTACAAAATCGCCTCTTTTTGACTTATCTTTGGCAGCATGAACAAGGCTGTAGTGATCGTCGTTTCGGTATTATTGGTAATTGGAATCGCCACGCGGTTTATTTTCATTATTGATGGACAGTCCGTTCTGCCAAATTTTACCGCCATTGGTGCCATAGCTTTATTTGGTGCGAATTACCTCAAGGGTAGTCTAAGATTTATTTTGCCGTTCGCTGTCCTATGGTTAAGTGATCTCGTACTCAATAATGTGGTATATAAATCCTATTATGAGTCGATCCAGTTCTATGGAAGTCCATGGGTTTATTTATCCTTTGCGCTTGCTATACTCATAGGTATTTATCTCATGCGCAAGCCAACATGGTCGAGACTTATTGGTGCTGCAATTTTATCCGGTCTTGCCTTCTATCTGGTTACCAATTTTGCGGTTTGGATGAATCCGTCCTCACCCTACGCCAAGAATGCCGGAGGTCTCCTGCTATGCTACGAGGCAGCTTTGCCTTTTTTCAGAAATACCCTACTCGGTAATCTGTTCTACTCTTTTGTGCTATTTGGCGCCTATGAATACTTTGCACAACACTACGTGGCACTTCGCACAAGCAGGCAGCTGTCAACCGTATAATTCAGTTATACCTCCAACTAATTTTGATCCTATTTAAGCCAGCCGGGTCTTTCAGTAGTGGCATTCAGTATTCTAAGACAGTTGCAGCATTCAGGTCCCCATTGAGCCCGGAAAAACGTATTGCAATGAGGTGACCTGTTGAGGGCCTCCTGGTATTCCGATGGCAATACCACAGTTCGCACCGTATCGATGGCGGCAAGTTCGAAATAGCCCAAAACTCTTTCATCCGGATTTTGCACATTGTACATGTTGCCCGTTATCCTTGCAGGAGGCTTGTCAAATACTGTCCCCGATTGATTCACCACATCCACCACCTTTTGCCAATATGCATATGCATTTTGTGTGATAACGTGCTGGAACACGGTGAAGTAGTGAGGTCCTTTGAATTCCACAGCCGGAAAACTGTTTTTAGATCCCACTTTCAGCCCTGTAATTTTGTCAAGACCTAGTTCTCTATTGTTGTAAAGGGAGATATTCTGTGGATTTCCTTCCAATGGAATATAACATGTGAGCGGTATATCCAGCCCTCCACACGTTTCTTCGGGAAAACTGTACAACTCATCAACGTACCATCTCAGATAGAGATCTCTTTCTTTGAGATGAGTGTCGATGTATATGTTTAAAACATTGGCAAAACGATCACGCCCACTGGGATTTACGAAAACCTCTCTTTCAAAATGAAAGTACGCTGAATCAGCTTGCTGTACCATTGGCATGGCGTCCTCCAGAGATCTAAATACTTTGCCATTGGGCATTTTCACTTCCAGAACATACTTTTCTCCGGGCTGTCCGCGTACCGTATGGCCTTCCAGTGCATAAATACCTGGAGATACTTCTAAAAACACCTCCTGCAAATCACCATGAAGTATGCTGACCCCCGCATTTTCAACACCCCGGAATACCTTTTTCCCAAATGCCGAGGTACGCGATATACGTACAGTATGGACTCTTTTTGACGGAGTGAACTGTCCTTCTATCACTACGAGATCTTCAGCCTCTACATCCGGAAACTCTATGGGATCGAGGCAAGCGGCAATGGTAAACAACACTGCCGATATCATTCCGTATTTCCATTGTGCCCGGCTCAACATCAATACCTGAAACTATAAGTAATTGAAGGAATGACCGTTCCCACCACCGACAGCTGCAAAGCATTGATAGCAGTGCCGGAGCGTTGCCTGTAGAAAACTGAAAAGACATTTCTACGCGCATATAGGTTGTAGAATGCCAGGGTGACATCGTGTTTATACCGGGCACTTCTCCTGCGATTTACTGTAAAAGTATACCCCACATCAAGCCGGTGATACGAGGGCAGTCTTACTGCGTTCCGTTCGCTGAATCCAGGAATGATTACACCCTGGATGAAATAGTTGGATGTTGGCGCTGTAATGGGTCGTCCACTGGCATAGGTAAAATTGATGTCGAATCTGTCCCTCTTTGAAAGTTTCCAGTTGAGGAAAAATTTCAACGTATGGGGTTGATCAAAATTGGAAGAAAACCAATTTCCGTCATTGATGGTTTCTATGTCTGTTTTGTCAGTTAGTCGCTCGGACCTGGCATAGCTGTACGATACCCTTCCAGATAATACCTCGCCTGACTTTTTGATGGTCAATTCCATACCGTAAGTTCGACCCCTGCCTTTAAGG
>JBFKOL010000114.1:0-11244 GCA_041628815.1 Saprospiraceae bacterium
CGCAATTCTTTTTCAATGAGAAAAGATTTTCCCAGCAAATCCTGTTTTCTCACCACTTCTTTGGACTCCCTGTTGATGTAAGTTCGGTTGTCTGGTTCATTCATTTTAAACCTGAATTGAAATCCATCTCCACCCATCGAAATTTCGTCATCTTCACTCCCAACCTTATCCTTATGCAGGGAGTAAAGAGATTCTTCACCGTTGAAGTACAGTACCTTTTTACTGGTTTTTGATTTAGGCATTTTGGCAAACACCTCTTCCATTCCCTCGGGAATTTTAATTTCCAGCTTCACCGTTTCATCATAGACAATGGTGCCTTCTTTTTGACCAAAAATTGTCACAGGAATGAGGCCTGCCAATAAAATTATAAGGGATTTCATCTGGCAAAGATTTATTAAAACTCTAAAATAAGATCAAAGGGGTAAAAACTCGGTTAATAAGTTTGCGTATAAGGTTAATAAAGGTTAATGGGCTATCGAAGAGCCTGCATACGAAATATCTTTGGATGGTGAAATTGAACAAAGATATTGCAGCATTTGTCGTTGGCCAAGTCCTGATCACTGCACTTCTGCTACTGTGGTTGAGAGGGGTATACCACCGCGAACTTGATGGGCTGAAAGCAGAGACCAGTGTTCTTTTTTTCAATGCCATCGAAGACGCCAAAGACAAACTCTTTTTTAACATTCACGAAAGAGTAAGGAGCGATTTCGATACGGAGATTCATTTCGAAACGAAAGATTCGATGGTAAGACGTGAAGTTTTTGTATACGAGCGCACTCATCTCGACTTGGACAGTACCCATCAGGACCGTATGGTTAAAATTGAGAGACAGGATGGAGCCGTGGACAGCCAGTTTGAAGTAACCGTGGATTACAGTATGAATGGATTATCCGCCATACTTGTTTCAAGGGATTCAACCCTTGGTATTGATTTTGATACGACCAAATCCTACCTGTCCAATATCCTCATAAACAAAGTGAAAAATTCTGAGCTGCGCAGTCTGCAAATACGGGTTGTAGATGTTAGTGATCCTGTCGTAAGCCAGGATGAGTTCAGAACTGACGAAGCAAGCTTGGGGAACATATTTTTCGGGACCAGTGCCTACGCAGCCCAGGTGGGAAGTTACCGACGCGTTGTTCTTGCAAGGATGATACCAGAAATATTGATGGCAGGCTTCTTTTTTGCGGCCATATTCTATGCTTTTTTCGCTATCTACCGCAGCTTGTTGGAGGAAAGAAAATTGGCCGCCATGAAAGATGACTTTATCTCCAATATAAGTCATGAGCTCAAGACTCCATTAAGCGTAGTTCATGTGGCTATTGAGGCGTTGGAAAATTTTGATGTAATCAAGGACCCTGACAAGTCGAAAGAGTACCTGGAAATTTCAAAAGCTGAATTGGGAAGACTTTCCAACATGGTGGAAAAGGTTCTGCACTTTTCCAATGATGGCACTACACCTCGCGAAATGATGATCGGCCAACTGGACATCCCGGAATCAATCAAGGAATCGGTATCAACTATTGAGCTCAAACACGGATTTTACAATGGAATATTTAATATTCAAATTGCTGACAAGTTGCCAAAGATTGAAGCGGACCGGGATCAGTTCAGGGACCTCATGAACAATTTACTGGACAATTCTTTGAAATACGGTTCTGGAAGCAATGTAGATTTGCATATTAGAGAGAATAATGGATTTATAGAATTCAAGATTCTGGACCGGGGACCGGGTATACCGGATGAATACAAATCCGAAATATTCGAAAAATTCTTTCGCGTCCCTAGCGAAAATATTCATGAGGTAAAGGGTTACGGATTGGGGCTCCATATAGCCAAGGAGGTGGTTTTGAATCACAAGGGGAAGATTTCAGTTAAAGATAGGGATGGAGGTGGCACGGAGGTATCTGTCCTATTGCCATTAAAACAATGAGGAATAAAATCCTATATGTCGAAGATGAGCCATCACTGGCTCGAATTGTGAAGGAATCGCTCACCTCGAGGAATTTCGAAGTCATTCATATTCCTGATGGGGCACTGGCACTTGAAGCCTTTGAAATGCATCGACCAGATATCTGTGTACTTGATATCATGTTGCCGGGGAAGGATGGTTATTCGGTGGCACGGGAGATCAAATCCAGGATTTCTGAAGTGCCCATTATTTTTTTAAGCGCCAAAGTTCAAACCAAAGATGTCATTGACGGCTTCAAGGCGGGTGGTAATGACTATCTAAAGAAACCATTCAGCATGGAGGAGTTGATCGTGCGAATAAACAACCTTTTACGGATTTCCCAACGCGAGGGCATCAAAGACAAAATTGTCAGACTGGGCTCCTATCGCTTCAACCCATCGAAATATGAACTTAGCAGGAATGGGGCATCATTGCGGCTTTCACACAGAGAGTCCAAATTGCTGGAAATGCTTGTATCCAAGATCAATCGCACTTGTTTTCGCAAGGATATTTTGCTCTCTATTTGGGGAGACGACAGCTATTTCAATTCCCGCACACTGGATGTATACATCAACAAATTACGCAAACACCTCAGACCAGATAAGAATATTGAAATCATTACCTTGAAAGGTGTGGGTTACCTATTTGAAATTAAAGATCTCGATCAGTCATAGCGCGCTGATCTTCCCTCGGCATTCGTCGCTCGGATGAATGCTCTCAAGTCGTCATTGGCTTTCTTTAAATCTTCAGCTCTCAAATACATCATATGTCCACTCCTGTAGCCCTTAAAGCTCAATCTGTCTTTCATTTTGCCAGATGGATCGAGGTGCCACATGGTGTATTTGGCATTGTAGTAAGTTGTAGCGCCATCGTAATAACCGGACTGGATCAATACCTTGAGATATGGATTCTGGGCCATGGCTTGTCGCAGGTTTTCACCGGTCCGATCGTTGCTCCTGTCCCAGGGTCTTACCGGTCCGAACATATTGTATTTGATATCAGTTTTGTAATTCAGGTGTTCGCGCAGGTAATAATTGATCGCTGGTGTAAAGGCATGAAGCCAGGACGTGAGTTCGGAGTTGAAGTCGGGACGTTCTCCTGCTTCCTTTTCGTCAATACCCTTATACCTCGAGTCAAGACGTCCCACAGTACGACCTTCATTTCTCAGTAATTCCTTCCAAAAAAAGGAGGTAGGTACGTCCAGGTTATGTTGAAGAATTACTTCCTCTGAAATCCCGGAGTACGCAGACATCATATTTGCCATATCGCTTTTTTCCTGTGCACTCAGAAAGCCGCCTTTGCTCATTGCCGGGATCAGTTTCTCCACGGTAAAGGCCTCCACTTGTGGCAGGAATTCCTCCAGCGTCAGCTCGAGGAATGTTGGGTTAAGCTTTTTATGATACCATGCTGCGGCGGCAAAATAGGGAAGCCTGTTAGCAGATTCCACGGGACCATCGCGGTCGATACCAAGTCCTGTGGGAGATACAAGAATGACGCCGTTGAGGTACATCCATTGTGCATTTTGGAGTTCCAAAGCGAGCCCGGAAACCCTTGTCGTACCATAGCTTTCTCCGATCAGATATTTGGGCGACAGCCAGCGGTTATTTCTCGTTACGAAGGTATTGATCCATTCAGCCAGATATTCGATATCTGCATTTACCCCAAAAAAAGTTTTCTTGTCGACTTCTTTGTCGAGGATTCTCGAATAGCCAGTATTGACAGGGTTCACAAAAACGATATCCGCAACATCAAGTATAGAATGTGGATTTTCTTTGATG
Source organism: Saprospiraceae bacterium (assembly GCA_041628815.1). Taxonomy (GTDB): domain Bacteria; phylum Bacteroidota; class Bacteroidia; order Chitinophagales; family Saprospiraceae; genus JBFKOL01. The sequence goes on from JBFKOL010000114.1 coordinate 3,727, forward strand.
CCGTAAGGTTGTATCGGGAAACCTTCATCATCTACTTTCAAGACCCTCGGACCGGTATAAGCGATGTGCATCCATACAGAAGCGGATCCTGGCCCCCCGTTGAAAGATATGATCAACGGTCTGAGAGATCGATCTGTCACATCCATCCGCTCATAGTAGGTGTAGAAGAGGGAGGCGATCACTTTGCCATCATCGTCCCAAACAGGTTGTGTCCCCGTTTGGGCCTTGTATTCGAATTTTTGTCCATTGACAGTTACTTCGTGTTGGGTCTCAACAATCGAATCTGCTTCTAGCATGCGTTCCTGGGCATGCATTGAAAATAGAACGAAAGTGCATGCTATGTATAGAATGGAGAATTTGCTCATAATGGAAGGGTTGGTCTGAAGATTTGTAAATATAGAAGCTTGGTGAAATTAAAAACTTTGCAAGAAACGTCATTGTCCGATTCAAATTACTGTAGAAAAATACCCGTCACCAAGAACCCAAGATAGGTGCCCAGGGCATTACCAAGTGTGCCCAATAGTATGGAGGGCAACAGAAGGTCACTCCTGTTCAGGCTTTTGGCTAATGCCAGGGCAGAGCCGGAGCCACCGACATTCGCTTGCGAAGAGATTGCGATAAGATCCCAGTCTTGTTTCAGGAGTCTTCCTACACCAAAGATGAACAATCCGTGTACACCAACGAGGATGGAGGCAAAAACGAGAATGTGAACGGCCAGCATACCCATGGCAGGCAAGGTGGCAAACTCGCAATAGGCACCGATAATGGCCAGGAAAAGATAGATTCCCACAATTCCAAGTACTCGACTTCCGGCAAGGCCGTGAATGCGGGGCCATTGGGCGAGTACAAGGCTTATGGTGGTGAGAATGAGTATGGAAGGTACAGAGATTCCTTTCGATGCAAAATAACCAGCCAGCCAATCTGATGCCCATAGCGTAAACAACCCCAACATCATGAGTATGCCTATCGACATTGGGTTGACGGATTCCAGTTCGAAGGAGTCTACTTCTTCCCGTGATGAAGCTGTAATTTCTGAATTCTTCTTATGAAGAGAATGCACCATTCTCGGCAATGCCATCGTCACCACCATCCACAAAGCAGTAATGATGTTGTCGATGGCAACGGCACCAGCATATAGATTGCCTTCTTTTTGTAAGTCGTAGTGCAATGCTACAGCATTGAAGTTAATACTTCCGCCGCTGTATGTGCCTGTAAACATGCCTGCAAGTGGTGCGAAGGAAGTACCAATGACATCGTTTCCATTTATGATCATACCGCCGATGATAGCACCGACAACAGTCCCTGAAGAGCCTAAAAGGAAGAGCAATAATAAGGGAAGGCCAGCTTTGCGGATTGCAGCCAGACGGGCATCCAGCAAGAGAAAGAATATGGATATAGGAGCTACAAATGTGAAGATGACGTCGTAAAGTGGAGGCGCATTCGATGCCGATGGTATAAGGCCCGCGTTGGCGACGATTGCGGTCAGGAGAATTACCAACAATGCAGTGCCAAGGTGTTTCAACACGGATTTACGCACCAACAACTCCGATAAGGCAATGATTCCGAAGAGGACGCCGAGGATTGCGACGGAATCCGTTGTCATCATAGGTATAAGCTTTTATACAATGAATTCAAGAATCGGAAAACAATCAGTCAATTTCAAAAAAGGGCGCATTTCTTTTGAATGCACAACCGAAATCAACCATCGATTCAGTTTTCTGGATGCCCTGGATATCTTCAATTTTTTTGTAAAGGACATTTCTCATGTGTTCATTGTTCTTAGCTACGATCCGAACAAACAATGTATACGATCCGGAAATATGATAACATTCGGTGACTTCAGGTATCTTTTTGAGATTTTCTATAACCTCATAGGTGTCGCTACCGTCATGCAGTATGATCCCAGTAAACGCACCCCACTCAAACCCCAAGCGTTTTTCATCCAACTCAATGCTATGTCGCCGCAGGATACCAAGCTTTCTCAGCCTGGTGATGCGTTGGTGTACCATAGTATTGGAAATACCCAGATCCATTGCGATCTGCGAAAATGGTTTTTTGCCATCTTCTTCCAGTGCCTTTAAAATCTGCTTATCGAAAGAGTCCAATAAATTTTGTCCCATATACAATTATCACGTCCTGACAAAATTAGAAATGTCAAAGCAAATCGCCGCAAGATAATGGCAAGGATCTATTCATTGCTGTGCAAGGCAATGCGGTTTTCTTCACTATCTTTAAAGACGGCCATGGATCCATGTTCAGGTGATATTTTCCGCTTGGGTACCAAAATAGGCCGCCCCGCCTCCTTCACACGATCCAATATTGCGTCAATGGACGGATTGGCGTTCAAGTAAATCAGACATCCGGATTCACCAGGGTGGTAGAACTCGTTGTGCTTACACAAGGCACCGCCAATGGCTCCTGGTTCAGCAGGGAATATGGCCATGGTAAGGCCATTACCCACTTCCATCACTTCTAACTTGAGACCAAAAACTGCCTCGTAAAATGTTTGAGCCCTCTTCATGTCCCGTACAGGGATTTCGAACCAACTGATCAGATGTTTCATGACTTGAATTATGTATTTTAAGATGATTGATTATTCCGAATGGAGTAAACCTAACGCTATCAAAGCACAAAATCAATATACAAACGCTGGATGTATGAAAATGAATGATTCTTTCCATGAAATTCCAAATTCAAAGATTCGATCTTCATTCAAAAAACGATAAGTGGGCTTGAAGAGCAAAATAATATGGGAGACGGCATCCAGGTTGTTTTTCAAACTGGGAATAAGCCCTTCACGGGAGTCTCCATGACCTTTAACTCTCCTTCATTGGGCTGACTTTGAATATAGTCACCTCCCCATACTACCACTCTCCATATTTCTTCATCAATGACCCCTTTAATGGTCGGGTAAATAGCTTCAATTTGGGCAGTCTGCTAACTTTTTTGGGTCTTTTTGATCGTCTCGGGATCTGGGTTGGGTCAATGGCTGATTCATAATAGGGACCCTTGGCAAATACAAAGCGGAATCTAAGTGACACACCTATCGTAAATAGGATCATGACAGCATGGGTACAGATTGATAGGTTTCAGACCTTTGTACAGAATACTGGCGCTACTTTTCGATGACGATGATTTCACATGGAAGCTTTCTACTATGGACTAAAACTCAAACCTCTTATATGCGTAGATATTCGTTAAAGAATCGTTTAATCATCACCATACCTTAGCAAGCTATGATCGCCTATCTTACACATGTTACTGGTTTCAAGATAATACTTATGTACCTATCCTTGAGAGTGCCAGGATAGTTTGGTCATCATGATACAAGCAGATAGGATTCCCACAGCCACTCCCTTACTTGTTGGTCAATATCTTGAGGGTGGTCAATGCGCATGGTGTGAATGGCTCTTTTAGAGGAAATTGGGGTCACTTTTTCAATGGGAAACTCATCCACCTGCCGCCCCAATTGAAATTCCATGAAAACGTGATCATCTTTCACCTTGAAAGAAAGGAATGTAGCTCCACATTTGACCTGAATGGATGATTTTACAGGATTGATAACGACCCCATCGAAACTGGTCACCACATCGAGAAGTGTTGCCACGGTATCAACAATTTGGGAAGGTTTGTCGAAAAGGTGGTCGTCTATAGAGAGTATGGCACAAGAATGCCACTGGTCGGGATTCCTGAAGGATTTTTTACACTTTGGACAGATCCACATAAACTAAAGCTCCAAAAATTATCCGATGCAATCAATAAATCCAACCCATTTCCCTGGAATCCTGAATGATTTCTTCCAAACGGTTTACAGCTTTCACTTTTGTTTCATGTTCTGAGTCGGATATTGCCAGAATGCGCCTTGCTTTTCTGCCGTTTTCACGTATGCGAATGTATATCCCTGCGACCTGGTTGCGCTGTGAGCGGACCATATCAAGGTAATAATCGACATCTCCGGATGCAGCATCACCAATCAATATGAATTTCATTTGCGGATACATAGAAAATATCCTGGATAAACTCTTTGCCTTATGCCGTAAGGCACGAGGTTTTCTTCGCAAAAGATGAATACCATAGTCCCTGAGAAGAACAGGGCCCCTGGGCATATTCATTTGATCCAAAAAAGCGACCAGATAGTTATAGAGGTTCCATGGGCTGTTGGACAGATAGAAAACAGGTCTTTTTACCTTCGATTGCCCTTCACCTGCCAAAGCACTTAGCAAATCAGAGGCGCCTTCAACCTGGGTTCTTTGAAAATGTGTCCTGAAAAAAGTATTTTTCATCACTTCCCACCAGCCTGCATCAAGGGTGCCGGTAGAAAGTATGGTATCGTCAATATCCGTGATTACACCAAGATCCGTTCTTTCATCCGGAATGACCACTTCCCCGGTGAATACACCGGATTCAGGATAATCCGGCAGAGATACCGTCAAGGATATCCAGCCGCCTTTTGAAACTGGTGTGTTGAGTTGATAAAATTCGTCAAGCGTAAAATATCCTTCGTCGTCACATACCAGCGCCCAACTGAGCTCGTCCCATTGTACATGTACCTTGGCATACGGAATTTCGTCGCTTTCAAATCTGTTGTAAGTATTCTTTACCTTTTGAAACCATCCACTCGTTACTCCATAGTCAATTTTCTTGTCCTTTAAAACGCGACCGTGCAGGTAAACCCTGTTCTTGTTGGCAAAACCTCTATAGACGTGAGTCACAATATTTTTACGGCGACTTTTCATCGATGGAAACATTGTTGCAGCCTTGTGAAATCATTGATCACAACAGAAATTGATGATCCGAATGTATAATTTAGAAGGCAAAAGTAAAATATGGCAGTACAAAATCCTCCGGGCCTGGAGTCATTCATGCCTCTCCGCGAATCGCTAACTGAAGAGCGGGCTCATAGAAAATTACAACTGGCTGCGGCATTCAGGGTTTTTGGCAGATTTGGTTTCTCTGAGGGAGTGGCAGGACATATTACGGTGCGCGATCCCGAACAGACAGACCACTTTTGGGTCAATCCCTTTGGGATTTCTTTCAACCGCATGAAAGTGTCCGATCTCATCTTGGTCAACCACTCCGGCGACATTGTTGAAGGCAAACATCAGATGTTAAATAAGGCAGCATTTGCTATTCACTCCCGCGTTCATGCTGCCCGACCAGATGTACTAGCTGCAGCCCATGCACACTCCGTCTATGGCAAATCCTGGTCGTGTCTTTCGAAGAAACTGGATCCCCTGACACAAGATGCGTGTGCCTTTTATGAAGACCACGGACTTTTTGACGACTACACCGGTGTGGTGAACGAATTGAGCGAAGGAGACAGAATAGCTAATGCACTGGGTGATGGCAAGGCCGTGATTCTGAAAAACCATGGTCTACTTACGGTGGGTCATAGCGTCGAAGAAACAGCATGGTGGTTCATTTGCATGGAACGTTGTTGTCAGTCACAAATGTTGGCACAATCGACGGGATTAACCATGCATCCTATAGACCACGAGACCGCTCTCAGGACGCGTAATGAAGAAGTCGGATTTCCTATCGCCGGATGGTTCAACTATCAACCCATCTTCCAGGACATCATGACTTTATATCCAGATCTTGCGGAGTAACCGGACTTTCATTTAGCGAATTGATCATTTCCTTTATGCGTCCTTTCGATAATTTCTTGTAGCGTGCCTCAATCGTTTCTGGTGATCTCGTAATGGACACAATGTCTCTAATGATCAATTTTTTTTCCTGAAGTGTTTTTACCGGCACCTTATGGGCTTCATTTTGGTAACGGAAAAACAGTTCGTCTTTGGATGAAACATAGCGAAGATGGTCCATCATGCGCTCGTGGATGATTTTGTTAAAGGTATTTTTGACCCCATGCTTGGTAAATTGCTTTTGTGAGGCATCGATTAAAGAAGGGTCGTTATCGAAGGATAAGCTGTTTCTCCCTGAAATGAGGGCTGCCATAGCTGTTGTACCCGTGCCGGAAAATGGGTCTATTACGAGATCACCGGCAATAGAGTACATGGCTATTAAACGTTGAGCTAAAGGCAAAGGAAAGGCAGCACTGCGCGATCTATGGGATTTCATCTTCAGAAATTGAGTGATTCCTGCAATTGTCCACCTATCCGAAAAAAAGATATTCCTCTCTTCCCAGAAAAGGGCACTTTGCCCACGAAGCCTCTTCTGGTCAGTATTAAAAGTTCTCTTTTCGCCTTTCCTGAAAATAAGAATGTGTTCGTGTTCATGTGTGACGTATGCACCGGCAGGTAACATCCCTGATCCCATAAACTTTGTCGGAGAATTGCTGGGCTTATGCCAAATGATGGATGGCAGCAATTGAAAACCAAAGGACTCCATTGCGCTGATGACCCGGCATTGATTGCTGAAAAGACCAAACCGGCCATTGACTGTTCTGGTGGAATCACCTATGTTTATACACGCAAATCCTCCGTCGATTAAGACATCGAAACACGACTTCCAGGCGCAATCCAGGAGGCTATGCATTTTTTCAAAAGCCTCCATACCACGGCCATGATCCAGGGAATTTCGAATGGTATGATCATATTGGGCATAAACATCATCCCACATTTCGATCATAGGGTAGGGTGGAGAGGTCACTACCAGGGCAGCACTGTTCTCTGCAATAGGAAAATCAGCGAACGAATTGTGACAGAGGAAGCTGTGGAGTGTTTTTTTCAAGATTGTTGTTTGAAAATGAATCTATTCATTCGTAAAAAAAGGAATTCTCCTATTTTTGCCGCCACAATATATAAATGATGTTGAAGGCGAACATATTTAAGAACTTGACAACGGACCAGTATAATGCCCTTAAGGAATCCCTTTCACTCGTTACGGTGTTGATTGCCGGTGCCGATGGAAAGATTGATGAACAGGAACTCAACTGGGCCGAAAAGCTCACCAAAATCAGGACCTATGCCGAGCCGGAAAGTCTGAATGAATTCTATGAAGAAGTAGAGAAGGGCTTCATCGCGAATGTAGCCGCGTTGATCAGTGATTTACCAAAAGAAGTAGAAAGCAGGCAGCGCATGATCAGCCAGAAACTTGCCCAATTGAATGACATACTTCCTTTATTGGAAAACAAGGTGGCCTTCCAGATCTATGAAAGCCTCATCAGCTTTGCCTCGCATATTGCCAAGGCAAGCGGGGGATTCCTCAGATTTGGGAGTGTTAGTAAGGAGGAAAAACAATGGATCAACCTTCCTATGATCCATCCTGTCATCTTGCAGGAAGAGGAAGAATAACTTTACCAGTCCGAATCGCTCTTTCGAGAAAAGACCTTGCCGTAATTTTGGTTTTTCATAGCTTTACGAAGTGAAGCTTCCCGGATTCAAAACCAGACCTGTCTTTTCATTCGTCAGTGGACTCGTGCTGATCACATGCGTCTTTGCACAATCCCTATCGGGTCAGGATTCTCATGTGATGGGTATTGTAAAAGATAGCCTGTCTGGAGAACCGCTTTTCAGTGCAACGGTAATTAGTGGAACACATGGTACTGTGACAGAC
>JBFKOL010000115.1:0-11221 GCA_041628815.1 Saprospiraceae bacterium
ATTCGATAAGGAATTCGGCAATGTCTCTCCTTCCCATATGTGAAGCTGCCCCCAGGGCGGACTCCCAATCGCCGAATCCCCAATCGTAGACCGCTTTAGCCAAAGCGGGCCGGGCTGTCACCAATTCTTTAACACGGTCCAGGTTGCTATGCGCAGCACCTACAACTTCACGAACAGATTGGATATCCTGGCTTGGAAAATTGTCGGGTACGATGGATGCACGCAATCCATGATCTCCACGAATCTTATGCAATTCGGAAAAGGTAAAAAACGGCAAACCCGCACTTCCGTATAGGCCGATGCCCGCATAATCCATGAATTTTCTTCTATTGAATTTCATACTGCAATCAGGATTTGTCCGGTAAGGTAGACGAAAATGGGATAACCCGCCAGCACATCCATCTAAGTCCGGAAGACTCAGGAAATTAAACATGCCCATCGGTCTTAATCAAGTCATCAGGACGACAATCCAATTTTGTATCTTCATGGATCTTACTGATCCGTCATGAAGCAATCCATCTCCATAACACAAATTGCCAAAGAACTGATAACGCTGTGCCGCGAAGGAAAATGGGAAGAAGCCCAAAAACGATTCTACCATACAGACGTGATCAGTACGGAACCTGCCGAAACAGGGGGGCACGTTACGAAAGGACTCGAAGCTCTTTTAAAAAAGAATGAAATGTGGGCAAGTATGACCAAAGAGGTGCATGGATGGTCCATTTCGGACCCCATTATTGCCGATGGATACTTTGCCTGCACGATGTCGATGGATGTAACTCTCAATGAAGGTGGACGCATGCAATCCACAGAACTGTGCATCTATAAAGTTTTGGACGGTAAAATTGTGTCGGAACAATTTTTCCACGATTAATTTTCAAAAAGTAAGATTCCGAATATTTTCCAGGTAAGAGCGGCTTACTCTCACGATATCTCCATTCCTCATTTTAATATCATAGGAAGAAGGATATTTAATCAGCTCACCGATAAAGTTGATATTGACAATAGAGCTTCGGTGCACTCTGATAAATATAGAGGGATCCAGCTTGGTCTCAATCTTTCCGATTCCAAAACTGCTCAGGTAGTTTTTTTCCAAGGTAACAAGCGTCGAATAGTCTTTTTCTGCTTCTATGCGTACAATATCTACGGTATTGATGGCCACCAACCTGTCCCGTATGGAAATGAGGATTTTAGTCGGATACTCGGTTGCCTGGGCACTTTTAAGAAGAGACTCCGTCAGTTGGGAGAGCTTAGAAAGATTTTCCATAGATCTCGTGATGAGTCTCTCAACGGCCTTTTCAAATCGCTCTTTAGTATAGGGTTTCAGCAAATAATCCACTGCATTCACTTCAAAAGCCTGTATTGCATATTGGTCATAGGCTGTTGAAAAAATGATCAGGGGTAATTCATCGAGCTGTTGAAGGACTTCGAGACCGGTCATGCCAGGCATCTGGATATCCAGGAAAAGAATTTCGGGTCTGAATTCTTTAATGACGCGGATGGCATCCACACCATTGTTTGCTTCTCCTACAACAACCAATTCGGGGTGACCACCAAGATATTCCCTCAGCAGATCCCGGGCAGGAGCCTCATCATCAATGATCACCACTTTTTTCAATGTAAGGGAATTTCAAATCCTACACATGTGCCGGTCTCCGGGTCGCTTTTAATCTGCAGCTTTACGCCGTAAATTTTTTCGAGCCGCTCTGCCGTATTGGAAAGTCCGACCCCCCAATCGCCTTTTTCCTTCTTGCTGAAACCAACACCCGTATCGCATACCGACATGACCAACATGTCATTTCTTTTATGCACACTGATCGAAATTCTTCCACCTTCTATCTTTGGACCAATACCATGTTTCAGGGCGTTTTCAACTATGGGCTGCAGGATCATCGGCGGGATTTGGACGTCCTGTACTCCAGGATCCACGTCAAAGATCAGTTCAAGGCGATCTTCAAAACGTGTCTTTTCGAGCTCCAGGAATTTTTTAACGAAACGCAATTCGTCGTCAACCGTAACTTTCTCCACCCTCGATCCTTGCAACTGATACCTGAACAAATCGGAAAGTGCGGCAATCATTTCCCGCGTCTTCTCTTGTTCAGCCGGAACGGATGCATTGATCGTATTAAAAATGTTGTAAAGAAAATGGGGATTAAGCTGGGCCTTCAATGCCGACAATTCGCTCTTGAGGGCCGCATGCCTGAGATTTTCTTCCAGGTTGTATTGTTCCTTGAGTCTAACGTAAAAATCGTAGACGTGGAATATGCCAAATTGCAAAATGTAAAACAAACCCGGTATATAGATGTCCCACCAACTCCCAGGGCCCCGTAACCTGCCCAATTGAAAAGTATCTGAAATAAAATAATAAGAATGCTGCCACGTGATGGTCCAAAGAGGTAGCCCAACGAGGTGAATCCACAGCTTTTTATCAAGTGGCCAGTACTTCAATTTGTGAAATATTAACCACCACAGCGGTAGCGTGAGGCCAGCCTTCAAAAGGTAGTCAATAAGAATGTTGGGACCCCATCCGCTGGTGCCTTGTGACGTCAAATGGATGGTTGTTTGGTAGGCCAGTGCAAAAAAGAAATAGAACAGGAAAAGCGCCAACCATACCCAAAGAGATGCGCCCCAATATTTCTTTTGCCAGTTTACCTGTGCCATAATCAGAAAAGGAAATTAAACAATTGTAAAAAAACGATGCAGTAATCATCGACGAACTGCAACATAGGTTGACGAGTGCAATATTGCACTTTGTCGCTGTATATTGTAACCTATCGTATAGTTGAGGAGTAATTAGATCAGACGAATTACTTTCGAAATCAACAAATCTGCAGTCATCATGAAAAAGATCGTCCTCACATACCTCCTTTTCCAATTATCATTAAAAGTCTTGTGGGCATTTCAGATGACTGGATCGTTTCTTTCCGGAATGGTGCTTGATGAAACTGAACAACCGGCTTTTCAGGCGAATGTCATTTTGTATAATTCCGCAGACTCCGTCATGATAAAAGGAGAAGTAGTAGGTGCAGATGGCCGCTTTACCCTTTCCGGCTTCACTGAGGGATCTTACTGGGTTGAAATCAGTTACCTCGGCTACGAGCCTTACTGCTCCCAGCCGATAAATCTCCAGGCACGATCGCCCAAGGACATAGGGACCATCCGTCTTAACAGGAATGTAGAGTTGCTTTCCGAAGTAACCGTTACCGCACAAAGACCTTTAATAGAGGTACAACCCGATAAAACTGTATTCAATGTGGATGGCAGCATCAATGCAGCAGGCAATACAGCTTTGGAACTACTCAGAAAATCGCCTGGTGTAATCATTGATAACAATGACAATATTATGCTGAGCGGAAAGAGCGGGGTGAGAATTTATGTCGATGGAAAACCTTCCTTCTTGAGCGGGACAGACCTAGCAGCTTTACTTAGCTCCATGCAATCTGCCGAAATTGATGCTATAGAAGTTATTACCAACCCAGGAGCAAAGTATGAAGCAGAGGGGAATGCAGGGATTATCAATATCCGTCTTAAAAAGGATAAGAACATGGGATCCAATGCCAACGTGAATATGGGTTATTCGCAGGGCACTTACGCCAAATACAACACGAGCCTCACTTTCAACTCAAGGAGTAAAAAGATGAATCTTTTTGGTACTTACAGTCATAACGATGGCGAATACCGCTCATGGTTATCTCTTTACCGGACACAGGGTGACTTTATCTACGACGACTATACCACTACCGAATCGGGCGGAGCCTACAACAGTATTAAGATAGGTGCCGACTACTTTGCAGGCGATAACCACACCGTAGGGTTCATCGTCAACAGTTTTGCCAATAATCGCGATTGGATCAATTACAATCAGACTCCGATTTTAAGGGCTTCGAGTGGTGAGCGGGTGTCATTTCTCGAAGCCATATCAGACAATGATGGTATTCGCAGGCGATTGAATGCCAACCTAAACTACCGGTTTGACAACAAGAACAGTCGTACCTGGAACGTAGATGTCGACTGGGGCATATTCAGAAATGATAACGCTACCTTCCAACCCAATTATTACCGGACTCCGGATGAAGAACAAATCACGCAGGAAAACATCTTCACGGCTTCCACACCTACCGATATCGACATATACACCATCCAGGCTGATCACAAGCTTCCCCTGGAAGAAATTACATTGGAAATAGGTGCGAGGATGTCCTATGTACGAACCAACAATACTTATGATTTTTATGAAGAAATTGATGATAAATCAATACTCGACATAGAACGAAGCAACAACTTTCTATTCGATGAACACATCAATGCTGCATACATCAGTGCTGCCCTGCCCTACAAGAAGTTTAATTTTAATGCCGGTCTTCGGATGGAGCAGACCCTTTCTGAAGGTACGCTTACTGCAAGGAAACTCACCGCAAACGATCAGGTCAAACGAAACTACATCGATTTTTTTCCCAGCATCGGGGTAACATTTAATCCGGATCGAAAAAATCAATTAAGGATCAACTACAACCAGCGCATTGACCGCCCGAATTACCAGGATCTCAACCCATTTGAGTTCAAACTCTCAGAATTGAGTTATTCGAGGGGTAATCCGTTCCTGAGTCCACAATATACCCAGAGCATTAGCCTGGCTCACACGCATAACTACCAGCTTACTACATCCATTACCTATAGCCATACGGAAGATTTCTTTGCCAATATCTCTGATTCGACCGAGGTCATCCGTACATTTCTTGAAACCATAAACCTGGATTATCGCAAGGTCTTATCCCTGAACATCAGCTATCCCTTCAGCCCTACGGAAAAATGGAGTACTTATACCAGCTTTACGGCGTTCAACACGCGCAACCGGGCACAACTAGGACCCGGTCGCTTGGTCGACCTTAGCGCCACGGTTGCCAGCCTCTACCACCAGTCCACGCTCAGCTTGCCCAAAGATTTCAGTTTTGAGCTCAGTGGATGGTACAGTTCTCCAAGTATCTGGGGAGCCGTATATGAAGTAGACGCCAATTTTAGCATCGATACAGGTTTTCAGAAAAAATTTGCCTCAGGACGGGGAAGTATCAAACTGTCGGTAACCGATATATTCAATTCTGCATCGTGGACTGCTATCCAGGACTTCGCCGGATTCTATGTCGATGCCGCTGGTGGATGGGAAAGCCGGCAAATCCGTCTGAATTTATCCTACACGCTGGGTAACAACCAACTAAAACGGTCAAAAACTCGAAAAGAAGGATTGGAACAAGAAGCCAGCAGGATCCAATAATCAGGGGTTGCCCTGGAAAGCTAATTTGTTAATCTTCTACCTGCTAAAGTGCTTAAATGACGCATAAGTGCCTCAAAATGTGGGAGAAACAGGGGAACCACTGATTCGTTGAATCTTTGACTTTCGTATCTTTCGGCCCGAATGACCAGGCTGATCCTAAGTCTCCTCTTTATTACCTTTCTCCTTGTTCAGGTAACAGGGCAGCCTGTCCCGTGTGGTCCCCTTTCTTCGGGTACAGGAAGCTGCTTTGGAGCATGCATCGTGTGTAACCTGGACGGTTTTTCGGGCCGGCATGAAGGTGAATCACCCGGTATCGTGCCTGAAGGCTTCTGTACGTTTATTCAGCACAACATCCGATGGATAGGATTCATTGCTGGAAGCGAGGACCTTACACTCGATTTTCACGTTGGATCATGTCTTTTGGGAAGTGGCCTCGAGATAGGCCTGTTCAAAGCAGATGCGTGTACTGACTTTGTGCTTATTTCAGAATGCCGTGGTGGAAACAATCCCGTGCGTCCAGGCAGTACGCTCCGCCTTACTGTAAATGAGAAACTAACGATCGGACAACACTACTACGCAGTAATGGATGGTAATTTTGGCGACAATTGTGACTGGATGTTTGAAGTGGTTGAAGGAAAAGCGACTGTTGAACCTTTGGTGTCCACAGGAGAAATAAAAGGCAGTCGGCGGACGTGCACAGGTTATCCTAATCTATACAGTCTAGAGCCTGTCCCAGGTGCCATTGAATACAGTTGGAGCCTGAATGGAGATCCTCTGCGTGAAACGTCTCACGAACTGGTACTACCTTTCCTGCAGGAAGGAAATTACCAGCTTTGTGTCACGGCTAAAAATGCGTGCGACGAATCACCTGTTTCCTGCATGATGATCCGCGTAGTGTCTGAAGAGCCCACCCTCCGCTACGAGTCTTTCTGTGAAGACAGTTGTTTTGAACTTGAAGGATTTGAATTCTGTGATCCGGGCATCTATGAAGTAACGCTTGAATCGCTTTCAGGCTGTGACTCAGTGATCATACTTCATCTCGACATGCTTCCTAACAGGTCTGAACATTTGAATCTTCACATTTGTGAAGGCGATTCCTTCAGGATTGGCAATGCCTTCTTTGACCAAACCGGCAGCTGGCAGGAATCCATAAATACACAGGATGGATGTGATAGTACGATCACCCTTGACTTGCTGGTGGTAGTTTGTAATATTGAAGGCACCCTTGACATTCGTCAGCCAAGCTGTCATCGGGCCAAGGATGGATCCATCACTTTCCAGGTCACCAACGGTACACCTCCGTTTAAGTATACCATCCAAAATGTGGACCATCAAGTGTTGGATTACGGATATGTCGATCAACTCAATCAAGCCATTGGCTCACAAGGTTTCAAACTGGGACAATATGCCGTCATCATCGACGACAACTATGGCAACCAGGAAATCCTTTGGGCCGATGTACCGGCTCCTGATCCACTGGATGTCCGACTCATCCCAAAAGATTATCTTGGCTATGGCGTAAGTTGTCCGAAAATGGAAGACGGCCTCATCGAGGCGACTGCTTCAGGTGGGACAGGCCCCTATAATTTTACCTGGAACAACGGGATGACAGGACCTGTCATTCGCGATTTGTCATCAGGGCTTTACCGGGTTGTCGTATATGATCAAAACAATTGTTCGACAGCAGAGACAGTTTTTCTACCCGAACCCGAATCTCTTACAGTGGAAGGTCATTTTAGCCCCGTGACCTGTACCGATACGCGAAGCGGCATTGTGAATCTACGACAAAGCCACGGAGGGACAGGTTCATTGTCTTTCAGCATTAACGGCAGTACGTTTATACCTTTTGCTCATTTTACGGGTTTAACTCCTGGCACCTACACGTTGACGGCAATGGATGAAAATCAATGTGTTGCAAGCCATACATCGGAAATACTGTCTCCTGACATACCTGAAATCAAAATGAACAGCACGATAGAGGTTCACCTCGGGGATAGCATATTCCTTGACCCCGTATTGAACAATGTTGAATTACAAGAAATCCTGTGGGAGCCATCTGAAATGGTGAAGTGCAGGACATGCCTCTCGACCTATGCGAAGCCGATGTATTCTTCCAGTGTCACCTTAAAGGTAATGTCGATGGATGGCTGTGAAAGCTTCTTTGATGTTTTTATGGATGTCATCAAGGACCGTCAATTCTATGCCCCAAATATATTCAGTCCAAATGGTGATGGAATCAATGACAGCTTTCTTATACTAGGAGGAATCGAAGTAGCCGCCATTCGAAAATTGCTTATATATGATCGTTGGGGCAATTTAATATTCAGTGAATATGGATTGGCAAAAGATGAATCCGCGGACCGCGGATGGGATGGCACCTTTAAAGGTCAGAAGGCTCCATCCAATACTTATGTGTGGATGGCGGAAATCGATTTCATAGATGGGGAGACAAAATTGTACCAGGGTAATGTGACCTTGATTCGCTGATGCCTCCAACCAGGCTCAACAAATGACCGGTTACTTTTGTTTTTAGTTCGATGACTGGTAAAAATGAATCTGTTAATTGGAAGTCCAACTTCCTCGCCCTTCAATACATACCTCGATTTTTTAAGCTGATTTGGGCCGCCAGTCCCACTCTATTTCTCTGGAATATAACATTTCGTCTACTTTCCTCTCTCGTTCCAATAGCCATGTTATGGATCGGCAAACTCATCATTGACGAGGTCGTCATTCAAATGTCATCCGACAATCCAGGTTTCAGACAACTATGGATTTATCTTGGGATAGAGATTGGTCTGGCTTTGATCTCGGATATTATGAGCCGGGGTATTTCTCTATCCGACGGTTTGCTGGGAGATCTGTATTCCAACAAGTCATCTGTAGAATTAATTCAAAAATCAGCGACTGTCCAACTCAGTCAGCTCGAAGACCCGGATTTTTATGACAAATTGGAGAGGGCAAGAAGACAGACTAACAACAGGGTTACGCTGATGACGACGATTCTGAGTCAAATTCAGGATTTGATCACGGTAGCGACACTTATAACGGGATTGATCGTTTTTCAACCTTTTCTGATTTTGTTGCTCATCGTGGCCATTGCTCCATCTTTCCTAAACGAAATACGCTTTAGCCGATCTTCCTATTCCCTTGTACGGAGCTGGACTCCTGAAAGACGAGAACTCGACTATCTCAGATATATTGGCGCCAGTGACGTCACTGCCAAAGAAATCAAACTATTCGGACTCGCTGATTTCCTCAGCAATCGATTTTCTGATCTCGCGGATAAATATTATTTGGCCAACAAAGCGCTTGCGGTGAAAAGAGCCGTTTGGGGAAGTATTTTTCATATTGTTGGTGACCTCTCGTACTATGCTGCATACGTGGTGATAATCGTTCGTACAGTCAACGGAATAATCACCATTGGGGACCTCACATTTCTTGCCGGTTCTTTCAGGCGCCTTAGAAATCAAATTCAGACGATATTTTCCAGACTTACGCGTATATCGGAAAGTGCGCTTTATCTCAAGGATTATTTTGATTTCCTCGACATCGACCACGCTCGACCTGTCACACAAGGACAGGAAGATGTGCCCGGTGAAATAAGTAAGGGGTTCACATTCGAAAATGTTTCTTTTCGCTACCCAGGATCGGAAAATTTTGTGCTTGAGGATATTAATATGAGTCTGTTTAAAGGCGAAAAAATTGCCTTGGTAGGAGAAAATGGAGCGGGCAAAACCACTCTTATAAAGTTGCTATTGGGCATGTACCAACCTACTTCCGGAAGAATATTGCTGGATGGGCGCGATATTCAGACATTCAAATCAGCCGAGTACCAGCAACTATTCGGGGTCATTTTCCAGGACTTTGTCAAATATTACTTTACAGCCGGCGAAAATATTGCGGTCGGTAAAATTCAGGCGAAAGACGATCTTTCGCAAATAGTGACGGCTGCGGAAAGAAGTCTTGCAGACCAAGTAGTCGACGATTTACCCGCTGGTTATGATCAACCCCTTGGCAGACGATTTCATGATGGTATAGACCTTTCCGGGGGTCAATGGCAAAAAATTGCCCTGGCCCGGGCATACATGAAAGATGCGCAAGTAATCGTTCTGGATGAACCCACTTCGGCACTTGACGCCAGGGCTGAATACGAAGCATTTCAGCGATTTACTGTATTGACCGAGGGAAAGATGGCAGTTTTGATCTCTCATCGTTTCAGTACAGTCAGAATGGCCGACCGCATCATTGTGTTGAAAGGAGGCCGAATTCTCGAGCAAGGAAGCCACGAATACCTTGTGGAAAAGGGTGGACTTTATTCAGAACTTTTTGAATATCAAGCTGAAGGCTATAGGTAAAATCATAAATCACAGGCTTCTGTAAACTTGTATTTGGCATCCTCTTGGTTTAATTTGGGTAAAAACCTACAGATATGATCAAGTGGTACCTTTTGTTTTTTGTGCTTTTCGGAGTCCATGGTGTTTATTCGCAAGTCGAAGTTTCGGAGTCGTACGCCTGGTATTGTCCTCCGTGTGGCGCATCCTGTGATGATGAGGCCTACAGCGAGGAAGGCAGGTGTGAACACTGCGGTATGCGCCTGCTGAAACAGACCAGGGCACAACATGAAATGGCCTTGAAAGTTCAAAACATGACCATTGGATTTTACCTTCAGGACGGTGTGGAAGTGTTGGATTTCGCCGGTCCGATGGAAGTATTTTCCTACGCCGGATTTAATATTGTTACCATATCAAAAACGACAGATCCCATTCGTTCTCAGAGAAGCCTTACTGTCATACCGGACTATTCCATTGATGATGCTCCCCAGGTGGATATCATTGCGACTTTCGGAGGAAATGCAGCCCGTGCCTTCGATGAAGAAGTCGTGCAATGGATGAAGACCAGGCAATCGGACTATTATTTCTCGGTCTGCACTGGAGCTTTTTTACTGAGCAAGGCAGGACTATTAGATGGTTTGAAGGCTACAACCTTTCATTCGGCCATTGATGACCTGCAGGACATAAGCCCTAGCACCGAAGTTTTGCGGGATGTCCGTTTTGTAGATAACGGAACTGTCATCACCACGGCTGGCATTTCTGCCGGAATTGATGGGGCCTTGCATATGGTATACAAACTATTAGGTCCATCCGCAGCTGAAAGGATTGCTGAAAATATGGAATACGACCGATGGGTTCCTGACCAAGGTTTGGTCATCAAAAATCAGTAAAAAGGGAAACATTAAAAATTGAAATCGAGCTCTGCCAGCCACTCACCATCTTTTTGTTTTTTCCAGATCAGGACATAACGGCCTTCCCCCGAACTCACATATTTACCGAGTTCAATCACAAGTTCATCGCTTACTCGAAGAAGATGAAGGGCGGTCAATGAAATTTTCCAGGATGGAGAGGACATGTAATCATATCGTCTCGCGATTTGTGTGCGTCCCCTTGTGACTTCCCCGTTGTTTACGTAGACTGCATTGGGAGTATACACTTCACTGACAAGTTGACCCGGATCATGATTATTGGAGAAGGTTTCCCACTGTCGCCTTTTCTCAGCAATCGCTTCGTGCGGAATTTTGCCTTTACCAGCACCAGCAAAAACCATTTCAAACTCTTTATTATAGTTGCCGCCGCTGTTCCGCCAAGCGGTGACATAGGCATAGGCCGTCTTATTTTCATTACCCTTCATCCATCCGGTTTCCAGGTAGTTGTTTCGCGTATCCGTCGTGCCGCCAAATTGTTCTGCCTCTGTCAATATTCCTGCTTCTGACCTGAAATTGACCAATGAGAGATAAACATCCATTTTTCCAACAGAAAAACCATCTCCATAATCAGCGACAGGATTGGAAACGTAAACATCCAGAATTGATCTTTCAAGGGTGTTTCCATTGAATGCAGACAGCCATGCGTCCTGCAGCTTTTTTAGCGTCGTTTCCTGAGCTGCTGATCCCATCCA
>JBFKOL010000116.1:0-11172 GCA_041628815.1 Saprospiraceae bacterium
CAATATCCTTCGACCACCAATAAATTTCAGGTCCCTTCGATGTCCGCGATGAGAATCTCCGGATTTAGATAACTATAACTGGCTCGAAGAAGCACGGTAGCGATTGGCCTTTATCCCTAGTTACAGGCCCGATGATGAAATACGTTCGTTTCTTTGCCGGACCGAAGGTTGCCATACTCGTTTCGTAGTCCTGGCCAGGCGTTCTCCGTAGAGCCAGGGATTTCATCACCATACTTTGAAATACAATTTTATGTCTCTAAAGAATATCCAGGATATGTTCTACTAATAGGTTTCGGAAGATCGTTGCGGACTGCTCGAAGGCAGTGTGCTTCATGTCATCGCTCACAAGCTCACGCACGGACTTATTAAGGAGTACTTTGGGTGTAGAAGTATGCGAAATTTACCTTCGTGTGTCGGAAGGATATTGTGAATCCGCTGCTGCTCACTGTAGGCGAGCTTCCCTTTTGACGATGATTTTAAGTCAAGGTTGACGGACTTTTATGATCGATCTTATCGAAACTTTGATCGGGCAAGGGGCCATTATGCTGAATCTACCCTTTTTGTAAAATACTTTCTCGAACAGTAAGGTGTACTCCTTGATGAACTTTTCAACGATGAGAGGTGTCATGCATAGCTGCAGGATGAAATGAGGAAATTCATGATTTCATAGATTATTTCTCAAGTCCTTTGCAATGCACAATGGACCGGTTTGCTGTATAAATTGACTGCTCGGAGAAACTATTCTTGATAGTGAGGCGTTCAATGCAGCATTGTCTTGTAAATTGGTTGGTGCAACAGAAATACCCTCAGAAAATAAAATGTATTAGATGAATCTTAGGGATTTTGTAAAAACGTCCGAAAACCAGGTCTCCACGGAAGCGCGCGAACTAAGCGGAATGGCCAAAGACCACAGTCTAAGCCTTGTTGACCGGCTCGAAGCCTTTGAGGACATTATGAATCTCGAAGTGGGAGATACTTCCCTTACGAGATCAAAAGCGCTGGAACGTGAGCGTGATGTGCGGCAGGTATTTTTAAAAATGGAAGGTGACAACCCATCAGGCACACAAAAGGATCGCATAGGTTTTGCTCAGGTTTATGATGCCATGCGACGCGAATTCGACACGATCACCTTGGCTACCTGTGGTAATTATGGTGTGTCTGTGGCGTTGGCGGCACAGTTGGCAGGAATGACTTGCAGGATTTTTATTCCGCAGACATACCACACCGACAGACTGGTTGAAATGACCGATCTCGGTGCCGAGATCATTCGTACGCCAGGTAGTTATGAGGACGCCGTAAGAAAAAGCAGTGAGGTGGCCGCTGTGAGTGGTTGGTATGATGCCAATCCTGGTGGAAGTAATACGGCATTGCAGTTGACAAGCTATGCCCAAATAGCTTTTGAGATATACGATCAGCTTCGCGATGCTCCGCGCATATGTGCTGTGCCTGTTTCCAACGGCACCCTTCTCGCCGGTATTTTTAGGGGTTTCGTTTCACTTCACAAGCGTGGAAAGACATCGAGGATACCGAGAATGGTTGCTGCTTCATCAACTTTCAAAAATCCAATTGTACATTCATTTAAGAAAAAACTAGATAGGTGTGTCGATCTTGATCCCGAAAAGATCAGGGAAACCGCGCTGAACGAGCCATTGATCAACTGGCATTCCTTTGATGGTGATGAAGCGCTGTATGCGCTCCGTGAATCACAAGGCTTCGCTTACAACATCAGTGACCTGAACATGAAACAAATGGCTTCCTACCTGTCAAAGAAAGAAGCCCTTAATGTCCTTCCTGCATCAACAGCCGGGCTGATTGGATTATTAAAACTTCACGATGAAAAAGTTTTGCCTCCCGATCGATATGTGGCTATAATGACTGCAAAAAGGTAAACATGGCAGGACTGAAGGATCTCGTAGTGTTCAAGAGCTTAAGAGTAGCTAGCCTTAAGGTGGAACCCACTCGTGTATCGGCAGTTTATCAGGTCCAAAAATTGGACGGCAGCTTGTCAGAAAATGTCATGATGTATTCTTATACCGACGTGATTTTTGACAAAAATGATTCTTCAGATATCAACATGGCTTCCCTCATGGTCGCCCAGGTAGCGATGAATTACGGCTTGTTTTGCCAGGAAATGATTTTTGAAGGACTTTTCGACGATGTAGACAAGAAATTGATCGTAGCTATGACCGAAAACACCTGCCGCGAGATCTATGTCAACAAGTTCCTTTCACCCAATGAGTTCCTGACAGGTCCTTTTCAAAACATGCAGCCTGAGAAAAGGACCAAGTATACTGCGGCACAGATAAAGTTCGTGGACCCCACTGGCGGTACTATGCAAATTATTCGGAAGGCATCGAATCCCAATCCAAATCAATATGCCATCCTGAGCAGTGGAGGAAAAGACAGTCTTCTGAGCTACGGTTTGTTGAACGAGATAGGAGTAGCTCATCCCGTATTTGTCAACGAAAGCGGACGTCATTGGTACACTGCCTACAATGCCTTTCACCATTTTGAGCAGATCGAAAAACGGACGACAAAGGTTTGGTGTAACAGCGACCGGATATTCAATTGGATGGTGAAGCATATGCCTTTCATCAGGGAAAATTTTCAACAAATACGGGCTGATATTTACCCCATCCGGTTATGGACGGTGGCCGTTTTTCTGTTTGGCGTTTTGCCCGTAGCGCGTAGACGCAATCTTAAGCATGTCATCATAGGGAATGAATACGACACCACCCTCCAGATGCAGCATGAAGGAATTACACATTACGCAGCCTTATACGATCAGTCTAAGTTTTTCGACAATGCATTTACCCGTTATTACCACAGAAAGGGCTGGAATATGATGCAGTTTTCCCTGTTGCGAAGCCTCAGCGAATTACTAATACTTAAAATACTTGTAAAGAGATATCCCGATCTCCAGCGCTTCCAGGTCTCATGCCATGCAGCGCACAAGGAAGGTGATCGCATGGTGCCCTGTGGCAACTGTGAAAAATGCCGCCGCATCATCGGCATGTTAAAAGTGCTCGGGGCGGATCCGAAGAACTGCGGATATACCGAAGATCAGGTGAGGCGTGGGTTATTGAGCCTGGAAACCAAGAAAGTCAAACAAATAGGGTCCGATGCACAGCATTTGTACTATCTCCTGCGTGCACTTGAACTGATCAGCGATTTGCCGGCGGTGCGAAAAATGGCCAAGCCACATCCCGAGATTTTGCACCTGAGATTCGACCATGAGCGCAGCAGGGTGGAAGATCTACCCATGGATATAAGAAGACCACTTTTTGATATTCTGGTGCAATATGCCACAGGTATCGTACAACGTCGAGATCGGAAATGGGAAACGATAACTTTGGAGAAGTTGCAGATGGAAAGCGTACCTTACTTTCTAAAGACAAAGCATGAGTAGTACAAATGAACAGAGGAAGGGATTTTTGTGGGAAGCACTTACGTGGGTCGAACTTGAAGAACGCCTGAAGGAAGTGGACACGGCCATACTGCCTTGTGGCGCCATTGAACAACACGGTCCACACCTGCCCGTCGATATCGATTATTTTGATGCCAATTACCTGGCGCATGAAGTAGCTTCAGCTTGCAGCGAACCCAGACCCCTCGTCCTCCCGCCCATACCCTTTGGCGTCTCCTATCATCATGAAGATTTCAAGGGGACCATCAGCGTAAGTAACAACGCCCTGGCTGCCTTTGTATACGATATAGGCATGAGTCTAGCACACAATGGTATTACCAAACTGATTATTCTTAACGGTCATGGAGACAATGCGCCGACATTGAATTTTGCAGCGCAGATGATCAACAGGGATGCCAAGATATTCGTTTGCGTTGACACCGGCGAGTCCAGCGATGTAGATCTCTACCAGCTTATCGATACGCCGAATGATATCCACGCGGGCGAAATAGAAACCAGTACTACACTTGCTGTGCGACCTGAGGTTGTCAAGATGGAGAAAGCGGTGGCCGAAGCTCCTAAATTTGGCATAGACTACCTGCACTATGACCACGATCGCGGCATACCACATTACGTACGAACCAGCAAAATTTCCGACAGCGGTGTGATAGGTGATCCCACCAAGGCATCGGTCGAAAAAGGACAAAAAATGTGGGATGTCATGATTCGGCGGTTGGTCCATTTTGTTGAATTTATCAAGACAACATCTCTCGATGAGCTCTATCAGAACAGGTATTGACAAAACAATGCTGTTATCTGAAAACCATATCCGATAAGATGCTAATTTCAGGCCATGAAGGACCGGCTCAAGTCCCTGCTCAAAATAATTATCGTACCCATCGATTACCTGATATCCCCGTTGGTATTCATTTCAGCGGTGCTGCTCGCACGTATCCGAAAAACGGGATTCAAACATCATCGCTTTAGCAGGAAAGTACTGACAGCATTGGGTATGCTACCTGTTATTGACCATTATTATGAGCCATTATTCCAAGAAAAGCATTTACGCAAACCGTTAAAATCAGAGCGGGTCTTACCAGGCATCGACCTCAGGGTTGAATATCAGCTACAAATAATGGAGAAATTAAAGTATGGTCATGAGATGTCCGGTGACCATGATCAACACTTGCAGGATAGAGCGCTGTTTCGATTTGACAACGGCCATTTCGATGCAGGAGATGCCGAGTTTTGGTACAATATGATCCGCTGGAAAAAGCCTTCCATGATCATCGAGGTCGGGTGTGGACATAGCACCAAGGTAGCTGTAGCGGCCCTCAAGAATAATTTTAGGGAGGTCTCCGGATATACTTGTGAACACATCTGCATCGAACCCTATGAAGTACCATGGTTGGAGCAATTGCCTGTGAAGGTATTGCGACAGAAAGTCGAATCTGTTGACCTTGACGTCTTCCGGAACCTTGAGGACGGGGACTTGCTTTTTATTGATTCATCCCATGTGATCAGGCCCCAAGGTGATGTGCTCTTTGAATACCTGGAGATATTGCCTTCATTAAAGCCGGGCGTGATCATACACATTCACGATGTATTTACGCCACGAGATTATCCAGCTTTATGGGTATTGGAAGAGATCAGGCTCTGGAATGAACAATATCTCCTCGAAGCATTCTTATCGTTTAACAGTTCTTTCCAGGTGTTGGCTTCTTTGAATCATCTCAAACACCAACATTTTACTACACTGCAAAAAGTCTGCCCCATGATGACCGAAAGGAATGAGCCCAGCTCATTTTACATCGAAAGGAATCAATGATCAAGCGAAGATAAGAGGTTCTGAGTTCACTTAGTTCGTGTTTGGGATAGCTTGCCACATACATTATGAACTTTACACTTTTAATTCATGTGCACAGTTTAATGTGTACAGCATTTTGGTTGTGTCGTGAAGAATAGTACTTTTCATTTACTTCTTTCCACCTGCCGGACCGTACCATATTTCCTTCATCTTTGCCCGAAAAGCACTTTACCCGGTCACCAAAAATTAACGTCACAATCCGGAGCATCTCAAGGATTCATCTTGAGGAAGCCTGTTACATCCTGACGGGCAAGGATACCGCAATTCTAAGCACAAAGTATACAGGCAGTTTGACTTTCCCTCACTGTAGGTATTTATGAAAAATCAAGGTCCTAATCATTGGATCACCTACAAAATACCTGATGGCCTGATCTCATGCGATGATGCAGAATTAACAAGTATTGTTTCAGCATTCCTGACATTAGCGGGTTAAGTCCTTTTAAAGAATCTCAACTAATTGAATATGGTTTCCACAGGTATCGTTGAATACCGTGATCTTGGCGGTACCGACATTGGTCGGTTGCATGCTGAATTCGACACCCTGGTCCTTTAACCTGTTGTATTCGGCTTCGACGTTATCTACATTGAATTGGACACAAGGTATGCCAGCATCAAACAATGCCTTTTGATAAACCTTTGCGGCCTCAAGATGGTTGGGTGAAGGTTCGAGGAGGACTTCTGGACCGTCCTGCTCCTCTTTTGAAACAACGGTCAACCAGCGATTTCCACCTCCAAGGGGTATATCGAGTTTTTTTACGAATCCCAGTGTATTGGTATAAAATTGCAAGGCCTTTTCCTGGTCTTGAACGGGTATGCTAAGCATTCTGACTCTCATTGTGATTCATTTTTGTGTTTCATCCCAAGATCCTACTATTAATGCATTATGACTTCTTGAAAATTGCTTTTCTGGTATTGTGATGGCGTTTGTCCGGTTCGGCTCTTAAACAGGGCACTGAAGGTTCCCGGACTTTCATACCCTACAGCATAGCAGGTCTCCTTGACACTCCTTCCATTTTGTAATAATAATTTGGATTGTGCTATACGTCGCTCTGTGAGATACTGCTGCGGTGTCTGACCATAATATTTCTTGTATAGGCGAAGCAGGTGAAATTTCGAAAAATGTCCGCGGCGCGCAAAAATGTTCAGATTTAGATCGTGTTCATAATGGGTGTTGATGAAATGTCGGAGGCCGATTACTGCATTTACCTGGTATTGATTGTAAAGCCTGGCACTCCTGAAATGATTGATCTTTTGCGCATAATGGGTCATAAGAATGTGTTTTCAGCAAAAGAGTAGCACGGGTTTTGACATAAGATACCAATTTTTTATTCTGCTTATAATCTTACTGATGTACAGAATCTAACAACTCTGGCATATGGTGTCGATTGTATACTCCAAACCTCCGACATGCGTGTTAAGGAGAATACTGTTCCACGATACTACAACGAAACATCCGTTGCTATTGCCTGGCTTTTTTTAGGTCACTCGGTGAATTTCGACACATGTGCCAACTTGATAACCAATAAAGGTCCTATGATCAAATAAATCAGAGCCGTATACAATCCCGGGAAATAGCGCCCTAGAAAAATCGAAATCATGACATGTACGATTCCATTGAAAAGGACACCTACAACCACAAAAAACAGCGGAATAATCATAAATGACTTCGACTTCTTCAATAAGGCAAGTGCACCGATGACAAAAACGGCATAGGCAACCATATTGAAGAGTATCCAATAATCAAGGGGATATGGATCATGGTCCAGCAGTATGGGTGTTTCCGTCACAAATCCGGTACAATATTCTTCAGAAAAATGTAAGAATTGTATGCCCAATGCCACCAGGTACAAGGGCAACAGTTGATCAGAACGATGAGCGTTTTGGTAGAGAGTCCTTGTGTAGACGATAAAACTCACTATGGCACCAGGAACAAAAACCCATATTACTGGAATGGCCAGAGCACTGTACCAAAATGCAATAATGGCCGCAACCATAATGAGTAATGGGATCCAAATAGAATTTTTTATGTGCATACATCCTCATTAAGAAATTTTTGCATCAAGTCAGTTAGCGCATTCCTCTCATTTGAAAAACTGTTTGGTACTTCATCATGAGGGAACGGGCTGTTTTCGATCACGATTCATGTTGGTTTTGAGCAGGCCGGTTGCGAGCAACAGTAGCAAAATACAAAATACCCATAGTGGCTTAGTATTGCCGCCAATGAATACTGGAAAAAGTGGAAAAGCCTGACTAAAACCATTGAGCAGTTGATGATGCAAATGGACATACAAAAGACTTCTATTGGTCTTTACATATATCCAACCAAGGATGATGGTTTCTGCCACTACAATACAGGTAAACTCTACCAGTCCGTAGCCAGCCTGATGTCCGCTGGGAAATAGGAAAAGAGGCACATGAAAGATCCACCAAATGGGCATTAACAAGAAGCACGACTTGATGAAACTATAGCTTCCTAATAATTTTTCAAAGACGATCCCTCTCCATACCCATTCCTCGGTGTTTATAAACAGGTACATTAGAAATAGAATGATACCATTTTCAAGAACAGATGAGGCAGTAAATCCCGAAGGCCAGGACGTTCCCGAGATTTTAAATCCGGAAAGCGGAGCCACCGTACAAATGATTACGGGGGCAATCAGTGCAACTACGATAGCTGGCAGAGATGCCCTGAATCTCAATAGACGCCTAAAAAATTGTGCGATCCCGGAGAGGCCATAAGAACGGTAAATAAAAAGAATGGCACCCAAAATGGGTCCGAGTGTCATGAGAATATGGAAGCTTCTTAGCGATTCAGGTATTGGGTATCCGTGTACAAAAAGTAGTCCTGGGACAACTCCTAACCATGAAAGAATGAAGACCGTGGGTATGAGATGCTTAAGGTTGATTCTTGACATGCAGTAATGACGAAATTTGGCTGAAGAAGTTAACAAGCCTTACAAGATGATCAATTCCATTGTAAATCAATTTTGGCTTGGGCTTGTAAGAACTTTGCAGGCACTACTCTTTGAATCATGTTTTTGAGTGAAGCGATCACCGATTCTTTGATGAAATTGTTGTGGACCACGATGCTTACTTCCCTTACGGGTTCAGGCCGGTAAAACCTTCGAACGTGTAGGGCATTATGGTCATGTAAAATGGACAATTCCGGGACTAGGGTGTACCCTAGACCATTGTGGACGAGATTTTTCATGGCTTCGATCGAGCCACTTTGATAGTCAAATGGTTTGGCAGAAGCATTTTTCGCGAATTTACAGATAGACAGCGCCTGGTCGCGGAAACAATGTCCTTCCTCAAGAACGAGTACCTCATGGGCTTCGAGGTTCTCTGCCCGGATATATTTTTTCTTCAACAATGCGTGATTTTTGGGCAGGTAAAGAAGAAAGGGTTCATAGAAAACCGGGATTTCTCTGATGGGTGTCTTGTTGATAGGGGTGACCAACAGTCCAAGATCAATGATTCCGTTTTCAATAGAGGCAATGATTTGGGTTGTCTGTAGTTCCTGTATTTTCAGGTGAACGCGGGGATATTCATCCATAAATATCGGCAGGAAGAGTGGGAGTAAGTAAGGTGCTAATGTCGGGATAATACCAATGGTAAATTCTCCTTCAATGGCTTCTTTTTCATGGTTGACAAATTCTTTAAGCTGTCTGCATTCCCTTAGTATTTGGCGGGCCCGAAGGATCACTTGTTTTCCAATATCGGTGGGTTGTAGGGGTTTTTTGTCCCGGTCGAATATCCTGACACCGATTTCTTCTTCCAGCTTTTTGACTTGCATGGTGAGGTTGGGCTGAGATATAAAACAGTGTTCTGCGGCTATCACGTAATGCCTGTAATCATCCAGTGCAACGATGTATTCTAACTGTTTAAATGTCATATAAATAATAATTATACAATTATAAAAATTATTGATTTGAATAATACAAATTATTTAATGAGTTTTACTCACTTTAATGACTGCATAAAAGAATTAGACATATGGGAAACAACAATGGTACGGGCATGAGTAAATGCCCATTTTCGGGAAAAATGCTGAATCACGGAGCCGGGGGTGGTACATCCAACAAGGACTGGTGGCCCAACCAACTGAACCTGAACATACTGCGTCAGCATTCTGCCTTGTCTGATCCAATGGACAAGGATTTCGATTACGCCGAGGAATTCAAAAAATTGGACCTTACTGCCATAAAACAGGATCTTTTTGACCTGATGACAGACTCACAGGACTGGTGGCCTGCCGATTATGGACATTACGGACCATTTTTCATACGCATGGCATGGCACAGTGCCGGGACTTACAGGATCGGTGATGGCCGGGGAGGTGCGGGATCGGGTACTCAGCGTTTTGCGCCACTGAATAGTTGGCCTGACAACGCCAACCTTGACAAAGCGCGACTCCTGCTCTGGCCTATTAAAAAGAAATACGGGAAGAAAATCTCCTGGGCAGACCTTATGATATTGGCAGGCAACTGTGCCCTGGAATCAATGGGTCTTAAAACGTATGGTTTTGCCGGTGGCAGGGAAGATGTCTGGGAGCCTGAAGAAGATATATACTGGGGCTCTGAACGCGAATGGCTTGGTGACAAACGCTACACTGGTGAACGAGACCTTGAAAATCCACTTGCAGCAGTACAGATGGGCCTCATCTATGTCAATCCGGAAGGTCCTAACGGCAATCCGGATCCTATGGCCGCTGCTCGCGACATAAGGGAGACTTTCGGCCGGATGGCAATGAATGACTACGAAACAGTAGCACTGATAGCCGGCGGACATACTTTTGGCAAAACCCACGGTGCCGCCGATGCGGGCAAGTACGTGGGTGCCCAACCTGCCGGTGCTACCATTGAAGAACAAAGCCTTGGTTGGAAGAATGCTTTTGGGGCCGGCAATGCAGGTGATACGATCACCAGCGGCCTCGAAGGTGCATGGACAAAAACACCCACAAAGTGGAGTAATAATTTCTTCGAAAACTTGTTCGGTTACGAGTGGGAGTTGACCAAAAGCCCGGCTGGCGCATATCAATGGAGACCCAAAGGAGGAGCCGGTGCCGGGACAATCCCCGATGCACATGACCCGGAAAAGCGGCATGCACCATTCATGCTGACTACTGATTTGTCGCTTAGAGTGGATCCCGCCTATGAAAAGATTTCGAGGCACTTTTATGAAAACCCGGACGAACTCGCTGATGCTTTTGCCAAAGCCTGGTTCAAGCTGACACACAGGGATATGGGGCCAAAGTCGAGATACCTGGGTCCCGAAGTTCCGGCAGAAGACCTAATCTGGCAGGATCCTATACCGGCCGTTGACCATACGTTGATTGATGATAAGGATGCGCTCTCTCTGAAGGGTGAGATTCTTTCATCCGGGTTGACCGTCTCTGAACTCGTGTCAACAGCCTGGGCTTCAGCATCGACATTCAGGGGATCTGACAAGCGCGGAGGTGCCAACGGAGCACGCATTCGTCTTGCACCACAGAAATACTGGGAAGTAAACAACCCGACTCAGCTTGATAAGGTGCTGAATACGCTCAATGGCATTGTAAAAGCATTCAACGACAACCAATCGGGCAACAAACGGGTTTCGCTTGCTGACCTCATCGTGCTGGGAGGGTGTGCTGCGGTTGAAAAGGCCGCTAAAGATGCAGGGTTTAATGTCAATGTACCTTTTACACCAGGTCGCAACGATGCTACACAAGAGCAAACCGATGTCGAATCTTTTACGGCTTTAGAACCTGCCGCTGATGGTTTTAGAAATTATATGAAAAGCGGCTACGAGGTCAAGGCAGAAGAGATGCTCGTCGATAAAGCTCAACTTCTTACCCTGACCGCTCCCGAGATGACGGCATTGGTAGGAGGGATGCGCGTATTGCGGACCAACTATG
>JBFKOL010000117.1:0-11133 GCA_041628815.1 Saprospiraceae bacterium
ACGTCTTCTACACGCACATATAGCTTTTCTTCAGGTACCCAGATCATAGGATCCACTGCAAACACCTCCCCTGGGGTAAGCGGAGTGGCCTTATAATTTCCCACATCGTGGACTGCCATCCCGACGGGGTGTTGCATGTGACCCCGAAATGTCAATGCGGCTTTTACGGCTTTCTCATAGTGAGGTTTGGAGAAGGTATTGCGATCGATGTAATCTGCCATTTCAGAAGAAGCCCGTTCCAGGACTTGGTCGACCGAAACACCGGGTTTTATGTGATTCAACAATGCCGATCGATAAGCGACCACAAAGTTGTAGAGTTCCAGTTGTTCGGGAGTAAAACGACCATTGACGGGCCACATGCGGGTGACATCGCTTGTATAGTAGTGGTATTCCGGCGCGAAATCCATAAGCACCATATGTCCGGACTCTAAGGGATCATTGTTGCGAAAATAATGACCCATCCATGCGTTCTGACCACCTCCTACAATCGCAGAATACCCGTCCCTGCGCGCATCGTTGATTTGATGTATGAAACGGGCACAAGATTCAATCTGATACTCATAGACGCCTGGTGCTGTGCAACGCATTGCTTCCATCAATCCGAGGCCCGAAAGTTGGGAAGCGCGTCGAATCAGACCGATTTCCGCTTCACTTTTGATATTCCTCATCTCATCTAAAATGGGTGAGAGGTCGTTGACCTCAAATTGGGGAAACCTTTCCTCGAGAAGATTTATGAATGTTCCCTCTTTTGAGATTCTGGCATCCCAGGGATCATTGGCGATACCCGCTTGATATCTCAACAACTCATCCCTGCTATCTGTGCCTGTTTCCACCGGGCTAAACGGTGTATATATGACAGGATGAGGAGGCCGTACGAGACCGCTCCAGATCCAATCTTTACTCATTTGTTCGACCGGTTTTACCTCCTCGATCCCCGTCAATTCCTTTATCAACTCGGCATCCTCGGCCGACAATGTTTTCCCTTCACTGCGTTCTCTCCCAGGATCCCGGTGCGGAACATACAGCGTCGCTGATCTCAAACGACCATTTAGTAAGAGGTAAGCATGAGGCACTTCAAAACCAGACAGATAATAGAATGTATTGCTTTGACGGAATATCTTGAAACCATCGACGTCGGAAGCGCCCTGGATAATGGCAAAGGCATTATTACCTATTGC
Source organism: Saprospiraceae bacterium (assembly GCA_041628815.1). GTDB lineage: Bacteria > Bacteroidota > Bacteroidia > Chitinophagales > Saprospiraceae > JBFKOL01. The sequence continues at coordinate 1,179 of JBFKOL010000117.1, forward strand.
ATCGTAGACCTGATTTCTTCTTTCGGCAAATTCTTCTTTCGTGAAATCTGTCTGGAAATGGTACTTATCCTGCCCCTGCAGACATATTGAAACCAATAGATAGAAAATAATCGTAAATCTCATAGTGATTACAGCATATGATGCCGCAAAAGATAATGTGTTTGATTCACGATATCAAATTCGGGTTCAATCACGAGCAAGTGCAAGTGCAAGAGTCAGGATCGTTTATTTTTGATTATTGCTGCAACTTTTTTAATCAATTGTTCTACCTCGTCGACGAGTTGCTCTTGTATCAGAATATCACCTTATTCTACTTTCTGCAGAATTTTCAAATTGACTCTGGATTCTTTCAATTCCTTGAGCGTAAGAGCGAGCTTATTGATATTATCTTTTTTAGTATTGGTTCCTTGGGCTTCACCAAAATTTAATGCAGCGCCAACGGCTGATCTTAAAAGTTGATTGCCATAATAATTTCCCTTCATATCGGCCGGCAGCTCTTTGCTAAGAAACACAATATCTGCGGCAAACTTGACAAGCCTATCCTTAAGGTCATACTTTTTCTCAATCATACCTCTATCCTCTTACCCTGCATGTTCTTAAAATTAACCCCATTTCTTGATTATTGATTCTTGACCATTGTTGTCTGGGGAATCGGCCAACATGATTCTTATAATACTTTTAATCGCCTCTGTCCATGCCCCGCCGCTGCAGCTTTGGCGCAAACGTCCGTACTAAGTACTAAGGCAGGTGGAAAAAGTATTCAAAACTCGCTCCGTCCTCTGAAGCAAATGCGAAAGAGGGTGCTGCTGAATATGGCGGGAATGTAGCACCGTTTCGGGCTCATGATTCATACTCTAGACAGATTCGGAATAGAAAAATACCTACTTCTCCATCCTGATTTTTCCAGGCGTATTAACGCTAAAAGCTACATTCTTCAGGAATACTTCTTCTTAAATCGATCAATGCGCAGGATAAGCTCCGCCTGCGCTCGTATAAGTTAATTAAGACAGCGGGCAGGCCTGCCCGTCCGCAGGCGGGCGCAACGTGACTGAGCGCTAGTGAAGATGACTGAACGATAGTGAAGGAAATTGCCGAAAGGCAATGTGTCGAAGGCCATTACGGCGGGAGTATTTTTACTCCTTTGCGCCATCGACAGCAGCACAGATCCCTATTAGTAAAGCGTGATATCAACAAGAAATCCATTGAAAATCGCACTTGAGCGCCAATGAACCGAAAAGAAATAGTAATAGGGGGTTACTTTTTAGACCTTTTTCAACGCAACCTAATTATCAGCTACTTATATCAACAAATCATGGTCATATGAGGGTTAACCGGACAGTAATGATTCTTGATCTTGATTCTTGATCTTGAACTTGATTCTTGAACTTGATTCTTGAACTTGATTCTTGAACTTGATTCTTGATTCTTCCCCCGTTCTCAAATGCCTCAACATTCACTATCTTCCTCTCAATTACGGAAGATGGCCAAAAAGAGCACCCAACCCACCGACCTTGAACGACGGCTTACGGAGAAAGAAGCTGAGATAAGCCGGTACAAGCACGAGCTGGCAATAGAGGCGGCCCTTGATAAGGTTCGTTCGCGGGCCATGATGATGCACAAGAGTGACGAGCTGCGCCAGGTCATAGCCACCATTTTCGATCAATTGCAGCAATTGGGTTTTGATTCTTCGGCATCTCTCTTGGCAATCTATAATGACGATTTTTCTTCAGAGCACTGGATTGCAGGATTAACGCATGATCAATTACCAACGAGTTATCATGTGCCCGCCTGTGATCACCCGTACTACACCGAAGAATTTGAGGCTTGGAAACAAGGACTACCTTTCAAGGAGCTCATTTTTGAAGGTGAGCAAAAAGTTGAATACGCCAGGATAATGCTGGAGATTTCCGATTATAAACTGCTGCCGGAGGAGTTCAAAAAGGAAATGCTTTCCCCAGAACGACTGTATATCTCCAATGCTCATATGAAATACGGTCTAATGGAGGTTTGGGGCGATCAACGGCTGGATCCTCCGTCGATAGACATTTTGAAACGTTTTGCCAAGGTTTTCGAACAGTCATATACCCGCTTTCTCGATTTAGAAAAAGCTGAGAAACAGGCCAGGGAAGCGCAGATAGAAGCTGCTCTCGAACGGGTGCGGGCCGCTGCAATGGCCATGAACAACTCATCGGAACTCGAAAACGTTGTCAAAATCATCCGGGAGCAAATGGCATTGCTGGGTCAGGCCCAGCTCGAGACCATAGCGGTACATCTGTATCCGGAAAAAGGGGACAAATTTCAATCTTACTATGCCATTCGGTCACCGCATCGAAAGAAAGGTAAGGTTTTGTCAGGCACTACCTGGTTTTCCAAAAGTGACACAGCTATCGCACGCAAAATGCTTGCTCTTTACCATTCAGAATCAGTGGAGTATGAGTTGGAAAATCAAGGGAAAGTCTTGGATGAATGGCAGGACATGGTCTTGGAATACATACCCGGTATGAAAGAGGAATGGGATGGCCATATTCCCGTCTATCAATACTGGTATTTTGCCGACTTTTCCGGAGGGACCTTCGTATTGATTCCCAGGGAAGAACCCAATGAAGAAGCCAAAAGTCTTCTCAGGCGAATTGCCTCTGTGTTCGACATAGCCTACCTGCGATACCTCGATCTCCAAAAAGCCGAAGCACAGGCAAAGGAAGCCAAAATCGAGGCGGCATTGGAACGCGTTCGTTCTGCCTCCATGGCGATGCACGAAAGCAACGAACTCCATACCGTCATCACCATATTGGCCAATCAATTGAGCGCCCTTGGCATTGAAATGGACTCCTGTCAGATAGAAGAGAAAAGCGATGATTCCCGGGACCAGAACTTCTGGTTGGCCATTGCCCCTACATCGGAAGCTGGGTATACGATCGTCAGGCGGATCTTTATCCCGTTCAAGGACATCAAATGGTTTACCGCCATCGAGGAAGCCAGGAATAAGGGCAAATCGGGCTTGACCGATACATTCTCGAAATCCGAGAAGGATGCTTTTTTTAATCATTATTTCAAAACTTCTTCCCATAAGAACGTACCGGAGGAGCGCAAAACTTACATTTTATCCACCGAAGGGATGACAAGGGCCGCTGTACTTACGCATCGTTCCATGGTATCTATTCTGAGATACAACAGCCACCCATTTTCCCGGGAAGAGTACGATATTCTAAAGCGATTCGCTGCTGTCTTCGAACAGTCCTATACGCGTTTCCTGGACCTCAAGAAAGCGGAAGCGCAAGCCCGGGAAGCCCAGATTGAAGCGGCCCTCGAAAGGGTTCGCGCAAGCACCATGGCTATGCATCGCAGTACGGAGCTCCCGGATACGGCCCAGGTCATGTTCGAACAGTTCATTACACTGGGATCGGAACCATGGGTATTCGCCTTTTGCATTTTCAGGGATGGGAGCCACATGGCCGACAATTGGGCTTGCTCCCGGGTCGGCCCCATGTCGCCAATGGAGATACCGCACAACGAGGATTCCGTCTTCATCAACATATACAATGCGTGGAAAGAAAAGAAACCGCTGCACATCGAGGAAGTGCACGGTCAAAGGTTGGTCGATCATTTCGAATATGTCAAAGGTATTCAATCCATTGGCCAGTCCATCGAGGAGATGAGCGATCACGGCATCGACCTGCCGGAACACATCTTTTTTAACTGTGCGAATTTCAAGTATGGATATGTGATGTTTGGCACCTATGACAATCGAAAAGAAAACCACGATATCTTTCTTCGCTTCAGCAAGGTATTCGAGCAAACCTATACGCGTTTCCTCGATCTCCAAAGCGCGGAAGAAAGAGCCAGGGAGGCCGAAATTGAAGCGTCCCTGGAGCGCATTCGGTCAAGGGCCATGGCTATGCATCGCACCGATGAACTCAACGAAGTCGTAGGGGTAATTTTCGAAGAGCTGCGCCAGATAGGATTTGACAACACGCTCTGCTCAATTGGCATATACGACGAAGAAACCAAAGGGGCCGACTGGTGGACGTACATCGAAAATAAAGAGCTGCCCGGATCATACCACTTCCCATACCTCGAAGGAAGATGGTTCAAAGAAGTTTATGAGGCATGGGTTACAAAGAAACCTTACCATTATATCGAACTGCACGGAGATGATCTTAAGCTCCAGGAAAAGCTGACTTTTGAGTATACGGAATGGTCGCTTTTACCGGACGAAGTGAAGGAGGCCATGCTGGAAATATCTTCGGAAAGCATCAAAGCCTGCTATATCTCCATGAATTGCGGTATGCTGGAGGTCGTCATAGACAGCCCCCTTAATGAAGACCAAATCAGGCTTTTACAGCGATTTACATCGGTCATTGATTTTACCTATACGAGGGTTGACGACCTCGAACAGGCCGAAGCGAGAACACGCGAAGCGGTACAGCAAGCCTCCCTGGACCGGATAAGGGCGGAGATTGCCTCCATGCGCACAGCCAGGGACCTGGAAATCATCACCCCATTGATATGGCGGGAGCTGACCACCTTGGAGGTTCCATTCTTCCGTTGCGGCGTCTTCATCGTCGAAGAAGAAGCTGAGCAGGTAAAGTCTTATCTGTCCACCCCGTCAGGGGAATCCCTCGCAGCGATGGAAGTAAACTTCGGCGAGCTCGATTTGATCGACCAGACAGTTGCGCACTGGAAAAAACAAGAGGTCTACCGTGATCATTGGGACCGGCAGCAATTCATTGATTTTACCAGGAATATGATGGATCGCGGACTGATAGATGATAAAGTAAAATACCAGGGAGCCATCGAAGCTCCGGAATCCCTGCACCTTCAACTGGCACCCTTCAAGCAGGGCATGCTATACGTAGGTAGTGCTGAACCACTTGAAGACAACCAAATAGCATTGATCCAGGAATTGGCCAACGCTTTTTCTGTCGCCTATGCCCGGTACGAAGATTTCAATCAACTGGAAGCCGCAAAAAAGGAGGTTGAGTCGGCACTTTCCGATCTTAAAGCCACCCAGGCGCAACTCGTCCAATCGGAGAAAATGGCCTCTCTCGGAGAACTGACGGCCGGCATTGCCCACGAGATCCAGAATCCATTGAACTTTGTCAACAATTTCTCCGATGTCAGCACGGAAATGATCGATGAATCCATTGAAGAATTGGAAAACCAGGATTTATCAGAGGTCAAAGAGATCCTCACGGACCTGAAGGGCAACCTGGAAAAGATCCACCACCACGGAGCGAGGGCGAGCAGCATAGTCAAAGGTATGCTGGAACACTCCAGAGCCAGTTCTAATGAACGCACTGAAGTAGACATCAATGCCATGTGCGACGAATACTTGAGACTGGCCTATCACGGTCTTCGAGCCAAAGACCGCACCTTCAATGCGACCTACGAGACGGACTTTGACCATGAAGTGCCAAAATTGAAAGTTGTCAGCCAGGATATCGGCCGGGTGTTGCTCAATTTGATCAACAACGCTTTCCAGGCGGTGGAAGAAAAGTACAAATCCGGTATCGACGGGTATTCTCCCCAGGTCTTCATAAAAACGCAATTGTCGTCCTCGGGAGGAGGCAAGGAAGAGAAATCTGTCCAAATCTCTGTACAGGACAACGGCACGGGCATACCCGAGAAGATCAGGGATAAGATCTTCCAACCGTTTTTCACCACTAAGCCGACGGGACAAGGAACGGGGTTGGGTTTATCCCTTAGCTATGATATCATCAAGGCGCATGGAGGTGAGATAAAAGTGGAGTCGGAGGTAGGATGGGGAACAGCATTTGTTTTGTGTTTGCCTGTGAGTTGAAAGAGTCAAGTTCAAACTCAAGTTCAAGAGTCAAGTTCCCTCCTTCTCCACCAGCTGGCGGATACGGCGGGCGAGGCAAGTATCAAGTATCAGTTTCAAACTCAAGTTCAAACTCAAGTTCCCTCCTTCGTTTTGCACAAGCTGCGGCGGAATGGGTAAGCTATGGTCTTCCTAAACGGCAATAAGCTGCTCCGAAAACATCAATCCGTACAATTATTGAAGCTCCATCGGCACAAATCATATCAAACTCAAAACCGCCTTATCAGCATACGCCATTATAGCTTCAAGTTCATTCCGGACAAGCTCAGCTTCATCCTCTTGGCCCAAAGCTTCAAGTGCGGTCATTTTCCCCAGGAGGGATTTGGATCTTCTGGGCATCCGTTGCAAAGCTTTGTCAAACTGCTCAATAGCATCGATATACCTCCCCTTACTTATAAGCCATTCGCCGTATTGCTCGAAAGAAGGTTTTGTGATCCTCGGTGGCCCGGCAGGGTAGTTCGTTTGATCCTCCAGAATTACCGCTTCCTTCATGTAGATTTCGAACAGATCATCCCTATCTTCTATAAGCGACTTCATTCCACGCATCTGGCCGATGACCACACCGGCGCTGTTAATGGCATTTTCTGTGGGGGCATACCTGCTGGTTCCGGCGGCACACAAAGCGATACCGTCACTTTCTATTTGCTCCGATGCCATCGAAATCTGAGCGGATAACCATTCTATTTCATTTCTTATGACATTGATATCCGCATCTTGGTAGGCAAGTTGTGTACGCAGGAAGCTGCGCATTGATTTGGCCATCAGCCCTATGTCATCGACTTTGACATCGGTATCAAGCTGTGTTTTGGATGATACTATACCACTCTCTGCAAGCTGCCTGCTCTGCATGCCGAGCAAATATCCCCGCGCACCTTTTGTGGGGTCTTTTGGTACATATGTGAGCATCTCATTGAGGATTTTTTCTGCCTCCGTATACCTGCCTTGCTGAAGTAGCCCATAGTGAAGCCAGGCAAAGGAGTGATATCCTCGAGCGCCATCGGTCAGTTCCTGTTTCTTCATACGAGCGACGCTGGCATCGTACGACACTCGATTGGAGCTAACCACACCGTCCCATTCTCCGAGCGCCAGGTAGATATGTGACGGCATATGCAATGCATGCGCGGCATCGGCGGCTACCTTGGCATAAGCATCAGCAGCAGCATGCGCATCTTCGGCAGAAGTAGGACCGTCCAGGGCATGTATTTTATAGTGCAACGCACCAGGGTGCAGCGGATTTGCCTCAATGATGTCATCGGCAATGGATGCTGCCAGTCTGAGGTCATCGCTGCCGTCTCCGTACTCTTCTGTCGACCATATCAAAGACAATGCATAGAACGCCGCTATCTCCTGGTGCTGCGGATATTTATTATACAGTGACGCAAGGTGTTTCGTAATCATTTTATTTCTTTCATCAAATTCGCCTTCACCGTACATGATCTCAACGAGTTCCCACATGGCTTTCTCCATGGGATCTTCAATAGAAGCCAATCGCTCTTCTTTTGTATTGCCCAATCTCACCAATATAGCCCTACCCTTTTCTGTGTTTTGCAGCCTCCACAATGCCTTGTAATGGCACATGGCCTCGCCCCAGTGCGTTAAGACCTCCGTGCTGTCCAGGGCCGTTGCCTCCTCGAATGCTGCCAATGCATCGTCATATTCAAAGTTGTGCAGCAGAAGCAGTCCTTCTTCAAATTTCTCCTGGGTTGCCTCGTTGAGGGTAAAGCCGTGCTGTAATTTGCCCAGGACAACTTCATCGTTTTCGACCGGTGCTGTCGATTGTTCTTTTGGAGTGCAACCGATGATAGCGAAGGTTAAAATAAGTGTGAGAAATGCAGAGAATTTCATCCTTTAGGTTTGTTTATACGACATTGAAGTTAGCGAATTCATATTTCCATAACGATACTGTTTAGAGCAAAGCCCTTAATCCACCGTTCACGATTTAAGAGCAATCTATCCGTAGGGCTGTTTTTGTGAGATGAAACAAAATGTTAGATCCTGTAACATTCGATTATGAGGAAGATAACCGAGATACCGTTGCACGGGCACAAAGTAAACGTCATTTCAAAAGACGCTATGAAATATTAATGTTGGGTCAAAGCTTCACTTGGAGAAAACAGAAAAGCTTATTTGAAGAACTCAAATCAAATGAACACTTAAATCCATTACTTCATGTAGGATCCTGACAATTATACATTCGTTCGGATTGGTTTGATAGAAAATAAGATGTCGGTTGACTTTTAAATACCTATAATTTCCCTTTTTAAAGTAATAGACCTTTCCCATTGATGGTTCATTGCACAATTGAAGCATTCCGGAATATAGTTCGTCATGGTATTTTTCTGCTTGTATTAATGACCATGTCCTTGCCGTATATTCAAATATTACTTCAAGATCTGAAATAGCTTTGGGTGAGACAAGCAATTTAAGCATCTATACCATGCTTCTTTCGCATCCTTTTCTTGAATTTATTATTGTCAAATTCGAGAGGTTTGCCACTTTCTTCTCCTGTGACCAATGCTTGATTTATCGCTTCAATTTTTTTTCTCTCGGTCTCTAGAAGCCTGAGACCTGTACGAATAATTTCGCTGGCCGATTTGTATCTCCCCGATTCTATTTCTTGACGAATGAACTGGTCGAAATGGTCACCTAAAATGACAGAGGTATTTTTTGACATTTGCTATTATTTATATGAAAATACCATATTCTGGTATATCTGACAAGCGTCAACGGTGCTAGAGATTTTATTGGAGGAGACTCATACACAATTTCAAGAGTCAAACTCACATTCAAGTTCAAGTTTAGGGATTGACGTTTTTACTGATTTACACTTGATACTTGATCTTGTACTTGATACTTGATCTTGTACTTGATACTTGTACTTGCTCCTGATTCTTACTCATTGAAAAAGGGAATTCAGAATTACAGCTGCTGCTTCCCTGCCGCCGGTAAGGGAGGGATGAAATTGATCCGGCTCTTAATACGAAAAGTCACCGGTCTGGTCGATATAGTTCTTCCAGACTTTCCCTACGGGACAAAGGATCGCATCGTTTAACTGTGCAGCCTCCATGTAATGGGCAATAACGAGGTCAAACGTATCATAGTGCTGGATAGCCGGCCATACCATGAAATAGGCAAGCCCAGCATCTCCCTCTTTGCAGAGAGCGGCATATTCTGCGCCATAATTGATAAGTCAACTGCGACCCAATTCCTGGGACGACGGCCCTTTTTGAATGATAACAAAATCGAACTTTTTTGGACGGATCAATGTCTGAACATGACCATCCGTCAAATGATCCTGGATCGCATAGTTCGGATAGGCCAGAGATTCCGCCGCGAAGTTTATTCCCCTCTCAGTAGCCCTAGCGACGACAAGTCCCGGAAGGTCGTTTAGGTAAGACTGTTTCCAACAAAAAGAAGATGGTGATCTACCTGGGCAGTATCGTTGATATTCCCGTCATCGGGCGCTTCTTCCTTGTCGGATGTCGAACAGGCGAAAAACAAAGCCATAAACAATAAGACCTTGATGGAAAATCTTTTTTCCATGATCAAGACTTTATGCGGTCTGCAATTTTCATTTCTTTTTTCCATCAAAGGATACGCAAATGATTCTGTCATTGACAAGATCAGGTTGAAATATGAAACATTATCTGTAACGTACAGATTGACTCAATTGCACATGTTTTGATTGTTTAAACTATCATAAGAAGGAGATTCAGCGATTAGAAATTAAATGAAACAAAAGAATCAGCTGATACACTAAATAATTGATGAATTCGCTGAGTCCTCATTCTTACGCTTTATATAGATTTCAACAGTTTGTATCTATTGTGGCTAGAATGAGGCCATGATTTGTCCACCCCTTGCCCCCTAAAGGGGGACATCGAAGCTCTTTAGTTCAATTCCCGAGGAGAAGACTTTTTCAGGCCAAACATTTATTTGTGCTTATATTGATATTTGTTGATTCTTGGTCATGAACTTGACAGTTGATTTCAATGTGCGTTGTTCAATTCGTCCTTGATCATGGCTGATAACCGATTCATATTATTGATCCAGCGGTTATACCACCAAGCCTGGCTTTCCCGGTTCAATTTTATGGTGCTAATGATATTGTAGTAC
>JBFKOL010000118.1:0-11022 GCA_041628815.1 Saprospiraceae bacterium
AATGAGGTATTCGTCCGGGACTATTCTTTTTCGGAAGACAACAAGCTTTTGACGCTATCGCCCAGGGAGAACAGGTGGAAAGGTACCTCTTTGATATGGAGAAGGGTAGAATGAGTACCTATGAAGATTGGCCGTGGTTGGCCGACCTGGGTCAAGGATTTGATGCAACAATAAAATGAATCCGTTTGTAGGACTTCCAGATCGGATGGCAGGAATGGAAATCATATCTTTAATTTTATGATCACATTACTGCGAAAGATCCGTATGTCATTAATCAGATCAGAGTCTTTCCATAAATATCTCTTGTACGCCCTTGGTGAAATCCTGCTCGTCATGATCGGTATTCTCCTGGCTTTGCAGGTAAACAATTGGAATGAAAATAGAAAGGTTAAGAATGCATTCAGCCAGTCCATGCTGAGCCTTGCAGAAGATATCCGCAACGATACGACCATTCTTCAACGCTATATTGCGCGGTTACAAACACAGGAAAGGGCAGCAAAGCTAATCATACCAGTCCTCGAAAATAGGGCAGATATCTCGGACTCCTCAGCATTCTATGCGGCCTTTCTTGAAATGTCCAATGCCGTCAACATGGATTTGAATACGGAAGTTTGGGACGATTTGAGACGTTCTGGCCTGACCAAAATCTTTGCCGACCCTCATCTGGTAGAAAGTATACAAAACTACTACCACCGTTACCATAGGGCTTGCCAAAATTGGGAAAATGAAAAAGCCCCACGAATCGAAATGAGGGGACTGAAGTATGGCTTGATGGATCAGACTGATTTAGAGAAATTGCGAGGTGCAGATGCATACAATTTGCCCAGCCTGAATGCACTAACTGCCATCATGAATGAAAGAAGGATCGTTAGTTTAACAAAGCGGATTGACCATACTTCGACACTCTTTGCGCGTCTATTTGGGGGAATTAAGTTACAGGCCGTTGAAGTCCTGAAGATGATTGAAGATGGCTACGGTACTGATTCAAAAGACGTTGTTGACAAGGGCTAAGTATTGCCCAATATCGTATGATAGTTAAATGGATATACTATGCCAAGTTTTTTGAAGAATGGGGATGTGGAACTACACTGGGATCGACCTGATGAGAGCTATAGGGCCCCCAGGTTTGATTGGTCCGGAAAGATCTTCAAAGTAATATTCAAAGGAACCACGATCACAGGATGCGAAAAAGATTTTCCCCTGAAAAGTCCACATAAGGGGAGGGGATTCTATAATGAATTTGGCATTGACCAACCTGTAGGTTTTGCCGAATGCATAAAAGGAGATTGGTTTCATAAAATAGGTATAGGCTTATTGCAAAAAAGTACGGACGAATACCTATTCAATTACCCGTATAAAACCCGGCCTTTACCATTTGTGGTCGACCAGACACCAACATCGCTGATCTTTGCTTGCCACTCACCGTTGGCTAATGGATATGCTTATAGTTATGAGAAGGAAATCTTCTTAACCCACCAGGGATTTACAATCAACTACACGCTGAAAAATACCGGTGAAAAGTGCATTGAAACCAATGAATACAACCACAATTTCATCCGTATCGGAGAAAGCCAAATTGGCAGGAATTATGTTCTTAAGTTCCCGTTTAAATTGAAGCCGGGATCATCAGGCGAGGTGGTTAACCCAAATCGCGTAGTAGAATTCAATGAGGATGAAATCTCACTTGCCGGGATACCCGAATCACCTGTCTTTTTCAGTTTCCTGAATGGAGAAGAAGAAGTAAAGGCACGCTGGGAGATGGTCAATACTGCCGTGGGTATGGGCATAAGGGAAGAAGGATCATTTACCACCTCCAAAGTAAATCTGTGGGGATGGAAAGGCGCCTTGTGCCCGGAGATTTTTGTAGATATCAAAATCAATGGCGGTGAAACCCAAACCTGGAAGAGGACCTATACCTTTTACCAGACCCGTTAAATCAAAGGGTACGATTGCTGGACGTGTAATCCACTGATGAAAAATAAGTCATCATGATTCCTGAACTAAAAACGCTTTCCAATACCCAGCGCAAAAGACCATGTGCCAAAATTTCCAAAACGGCCATCGTAAAATACGGTGGGAGCAATATCCCAGTGGTGTGCTACCTCAAATTCGTATTCCAGTCCGGCCCTGAATAAAGGTAGATTTTCATTCTTCTCCAGTTCTATGCCAGGACCGAGTTGTATGACCAGTCCTTTTCACGGCCTGTACAAGGCGTCTGGGGTGAGTACGACAGGGTAGTGCCTCTCAAGTTCGTCTCCTCCGGAATCGCTAAGTATGACAAAAGTTTCTATCTCCAGGTCAGTGTGAAGACCAATTCCCCATTGTTTATTCATCCAATATTCGATATCGAACCCCCATGAAGGGATGAAGAAATTTTGATTGACATGTTTTTCAGGAACGAGGGTGTGTTCCATAAGAATGGCTATCAGGAAACTGGAAGCTTTTTCATCGTGTCTATGCTGCACGGATGATTCTACATGCTGGGCAAATAGAAATATGGGAAAGATGAGTAATGTTAAAACGGGTAGAAAATGGTTAGGACCTATCATCCCAGCGATGCTTAAAAGGATCATTCAATAAGCATGCAAATAAAACTAAAGATGAGCACAGCAAACCTGCGACAGAATTATTTGTGAACACCGGTAAAGAATGGGTCGAATTATTAGATGAGCAGCGGACAAAATTAATGTCTCCAGGCAAAGATTGGTTCAATTTCCACAGGAAAAGCTAAAAATGGAATTCTTCCTTTTCAGTTATTCATCGCACCCGCTTCAATCCAACATTGAATGGCCAATTTTTGTTCGTCCGTGAGACTTTGTGGACCGGAAGTGTTGGATGGCGGCATATTGCCCTGGTTCACAGCTCTGTTTAAAAGTGACCCATTGTCCGCCTTGGCTTTGACACCCTCATAACTTTCGAAATTTCCATTTCCGTTTCCTCCCGCCACGTGACATCCGGATAAGGCGCATGCTGCATTGATGATCGGCAGGACATCATTGGAAAAAGTGGCCGTTATATCTTCGCAAACGTCTTCTTCCATCATATCCGGGATGGTTCCGACGCCGGGCGAATCCTCTTCACCACATGAGACACTAAAGATGGCAATTAGCACAAAGGCAAACAAAGCATATTTCATAATTGGTTTTTTGCATTCAAGAATTGTTTGTAATCACCCATACGTCTGATAACGGAAATTGGTTGCTTTGTAATCTGAAAAACAAGATAGATCTTAAAAAGTCCTTTAATCAGTCGTTACCTTAAAATAAAAGGTTGCCAGATCTATCGCCTATTCCTAGGGCTCAGGTTTTCCCATCGTTTTACGGTAATCAAGCATCAAGTTCAAGTATCAAGTTCAAGTATCAAGATCAAGATCAAGTTCAAGTATCAAGATCAAGATCAAGTTCAAGTATCAAGATCAAGTTCAAGCATCAAGATCAAGTTCAAGTTCAAGTTTAAGTTCATGATAGGTTGTTGCCCAGAGGTTTATGTGCAGATCGTAGCGTAAAATATTTATAGAGCACATTAGTGGGATCCGACTGCCAGAATTCCTCCGTTTCTACATCCATGATGGTGACGGGGCCTCCGTGTGCGGCTGCTGAATCTAGATTCCAGATGTTACCTCGTTGTTCAGGGTTGCTCATAGCGCTCGTATGTCCTATGAACACTTTATTATGAGGGAATGTCGCTCTATACTCAGCACTATACCACAATTCTCGGTCCCAATACAAATCCTGGAGGTGGTTGTTCATAACGGTTTCAGACTCATCTATTCTTTGCTCTGGCCTTATCCAACCACCATGAACAAAAACATGGTCTTCATCATCTATAAAGTACAGGCTGAGCTTGCCAAGAAACTCGGTGACTAATTCGGGAGGGTGACTGCGTAAATAAATCAACTCATCAAAAACGACATAATCTATGTCCAGGGTGTGCAATGTTTGTTTGGCCCCGTGAAGCAACCAACCTTTTTTGGCGGTCATTGCTGAATTGTGAATGGCGTCATACATCCAGGAGTCGTGGTTGCCTAGCAATCCGATCCAGTTGGGTATTTGGTTGAGGTATTCGATGACCGGAATGATTTCGATGTGCCATCCGCCATCCAGATAATCACCAATTGTGATAAGCCGATCTTTCTCGGGATTGAAAGGACTTCTTTCTATTGCTTGAACAAGCGACTTGTAACTGCCGTGTATATCTCCTATGACAAATGTTTTCATCTATAGAAACATTTGATACTTAAAATACAAAGCCCGATAGAGTAAATTGTTCATCTGAAACCATTCTCACTTTGAAGAATTAACTGAATTTTTGTATGATGTACCTATATGAGCAAATACTATATTCAACTATTTAGTCCTCATGGACTCGTAAGATATCACAATCCTGAAATCGGCCGTGACAGCGATACAGGTGGTCAGGTAAAGTATGTACTCGAGTTGATTGAGGCACTGTCCTCACATGAGGATATCCGAAAAGTCGATCTATTCACGCGAAGGATTTCGGATCGCAGAGTTTCACCTTCCTATGCTGAAAATATTGAAACCATCAGTGAAAGTGCGCGTATTGTGCGCATAAAATGTGGTGGACAGTCCTATAAAAAGAAAGAATCACTATGGAATTACCTGGATGAATTTGTGGATAACACCATAAGATTTATTAAAGAAGAAGATGACATTCCTGATCTTTTCCATGGCCATTATGCCGACGGTAATTACATCGCCAGACTACTCAGCAAATTTTATCGAGTACCTTTTCTGGCAACTGGCCACTCCTTAGGCATGAGTAAACAGCGGATGCTCCTGGAAGAAGGAATGAAACTGCAAAAAATCAACAGTGCATTTAAAATGGATAAACGCATCCAGGAAGAAGAACTCACACTTAAAAATGCGCATTCGGTTATTACCAGTACAAACTTTGAAATCCTCTCCCAATACAAGGGTTATAAAGAGCTTGACAAGGACAAGATGGTAGTGATTCCTCCAGGCATCAACGATCGGCTATTTTATCCATATTACCGACAGCAGATGCCGTCATTTGAGCTCAGTATTGAACAAGAACAGGCACTACATGCCATAACTTCCGAAATTGAACGCTTTTTGTTCGATCCGAATAAACCACTCATCTTGTCTATAGGACGTCCAGATAAACGGAAAAATTTTGAGACGATCATAGAAGCGTATGGCAGAGATAAAGAGCTTCAGACCATGGCCAACCTGGCAATATTTGCAGGAGTCCGTAAAGATATAGGCAAGATGCCGGAAGATGAACAGACAATACTCACCAATCTCCTGCTTCTGATGGATAAGTACGATCTTTATGGCAAGTTGGCCATACCTAAAAAGAATGACCCCAATCTAGAAATTCCAGAAATATATCGTCTTGCAGCACGAAAGAAAGGCGTGTTCATCAATGCTACGCCGGGAGAAAATTTTGGTCTGACCCTCGTAGAAGCCGCGGCTTGCGGCTTGCCGGTTATAGCCTCTCCAACGGGAGGCCCCAAAGAAATTTTGGAGACGTGCGAAAATGGTATACTTACCGATGTCACAAAACCGAGATCGATTGCCAAGGCTGTCAAAGACATCATTGCTGACTCAACGAAGTGGGATCAATATTCGAATAAAGGTATTCAGGGAGTGAGTGCACATTACTCGTGGTCGGCACATGTTGAGAAATACATGGATGTCGTAAGTAACACAATCGACCATAACAAATTGTCCAAGGGTAAAAGCGCCGTTCATAAGAGTATAGGGAACAAACTCACACATGCGCGCTATTTCCTGGTGACCGACCTGGATGGTACTTTAATTTCTGAGACCATGCCAAATGATTTTACAGAACTTGAAGCATGGCTCGATGAATGTGGCGATGACGTTGTCTTTGGTATTGCTACAGGTCGCAATCAAGATTTGACAAGGCAGGCGATGAATGAATTCAATTTTCCAGATCCAGATCTGGTAATTTGTTCCGCCGGGTCAGAACTTTTTTATACCAAGGATTTCGTCCCTGATGATGGATGGATGCATCACATTTCCTATCGATGGAATCGCGAAAAACTTGAACGTGTTATGGGGGCCTCTCCAAAACTGAAGATGCAGGAAAAGGATGCGCAATGGGAGTTTAAATTGAGTTATTATGTACAGGAGGACTTTAGTCAAGATGACTTGGCTAATATCTACCATTTGCTTGATCAAAACAACCTGAAAGTCAATGTATTGCTCACCGACAATTTATACCTCGATTTTCTGCCGTATCGAGCAAGCAAGGGGAATGCACTTAAATATCTCAGCTATAAGTGGAATGTATCATTACATCAATTCATCACTTCGGGAAATGGTGGTAACGACAAAGACATGATTCTAGGCAAAACCAAAGGAATCGTCGTAGCTAACCATAGCCCTGAGATGGAAGAACTCAGGAATAAGAAAGATGTTTATTTTGCCAAACAGCCTCTGGTGTCAGGCATTATGGAAGGCATAAGACACCACATTGAGAAATAAGATCTGCATAGTGACCAAATCTGCTGATCGGCCGAACACCCCGGCAACCATCGGGATGTTGGCAGATTAAATGATCTATGGCCATATTTGTGATTTGAGTAATGGAAATAATTTATAAACTATGTACGCGGGTAGCGGATACAGCGATTGGGAGATAGGTGACATAGACGTCTTCATACATGAAGGTATTTACCATTTGTTTCACCTAATCATTCCCAATCACGACTACATTGCTCACGCCATCTCCCGCGATGGCATAAGTTGGTCACGTGTGAAGAATGCTTTATTTGTCGGTGATCCGGGGCAATGGGACGACGATATGCTATGGACCATGCATGTATCCAAGGTGCAAGATGGGTTCAGGATGTTCTATACCGGACTGCAAAGAAAGGATAGAGGGAGACTCCAAAAAATTGGATTGGCAGAATCAAAGGATTTGTTTGAATGGTATAAAGTTCAAAACAACACTCTTCCTTTTTCCAGCCAGGAACCTATCTACGAGAGCCTCAATAATAATCCGCGCGAGTGGCTTAGTTTTCGAGATCCGTATCGATTTGTTCATGAGCAACAAGAATATATATTGATGTGTGCCCGCAGCAGTTATGGGCCTATTTCAAGAAGAGGTTGTGTCGGTCTTGCCAAATGGGTAAAAGGCAGGTATGAATTGCAAAAACCTCTTTTATTCCCGATGGTGTATGATGACATTGAATGCCCATGTGTCTGCAAGTTAAATGGCCTTTACTACTTAATCGGCTCCATAAGGGAGGACATCAAAATCCGGTACTGGTTTGCAAAAGAATTTTTGGGTGAATACCGATCCTTTCACTCAGACGTGCTCTTGCCACAAGGAAATTATGCCGCTCGTATAGTTGCTGATGGTTCTCATAATCTGGTCTATAACTTCTATTTTCTGGATCGGAACGTAAATTCATTGCGCGTACTACCTCCTCCAAAGCAATTGGATGTTGATGACAAAGGCAGATTGATCTTGCGTACATTTTATCGTTGGAATCAGATGGTCACCAATACACTGAACCAAAGTGAATTCTCGGAGGTAAAGAATATTTTATCAAACAAAACTGCCTCAATTGCCGTCAAGGAAAACTTATGGATGTTAGAAAGCCGCAGTGGCTATGAAATATTCCGTTTTAATAAGCCAAGCAGCAGTTTCATCTGGGAGGGAGTCCTCACCCTCGAGGGGCTGGGTAAATGCGGGCTCATATCGGACATGGACGGACAGGGAAATGGATACTTCATTCCTTTCGATTTCGTCAATGGGTATGTCACCATTCGAAAGTGGGGATTTAATGAATCGAACACCAAGGAGAATTTTGTTTTTCAAAACCTCCAAGCTAATTTATTCAAACCTTCTCCCGATAGATCGTTGTCCTTCCGGCTGGTTAGGTATGGAAATTACATAGAGTTAAGCATCAATGGTATTGTCAAACTAACTCTTATGGACTATACTTACTCTGGAGAGGGAGTCGGTCTTTACTCAGCTTCTTCCCTGATTTCATTAAAAGATTCAATGATAAAAATACTGCCAGACCCCAAGAGTGAATATGCAAGCCAGGAGCAAGTGAGTGCAGAATGAACCGGGATAAAGAAATGAAGATCCTGTAGATGGCCGAATAGCTACGTTTATTTTACCTTATCGGTAGTTTTAGGGGTAGGTGGGGCATAGAAACATAGAAGAAATCTAGATCGATTAGTGGACTGTGTGTGACTGCGGGATCACCGGATAGGAATGTGGCGCACTTAATAGCGAGGCACGGGACAAGGAAGGCCTAACAACATCTTATATTACAACTCTTCAAGAAGAATTATTTTGTACCATAGATCATAATTACTACACCCATGAAATTTAAGATGTACCTGCTCATTACACTTTGCTTCTTGTCATCATTGCTGATTACCGGACAATCGTCCTCCTTTCCTTGGCCCGATGGAAAGGCTGCTGCATTAAGCCTGACTTTTGATGATGCGCGATTATCACATGTAGATGTGGGCCTGGAACTGTTCCGGGAATTGGATGCCAGGGCCACCTTTTACGTAAATCCATATGGCGTGGATCAGCGCCTTGAAGGATGGAAAGAATTGGTAGCTGACGGACACGAGATCGGAAATCATACCTATTTTCATCCCTGTACCGGTAATTTTGCCTGGTCTAGGGATAAGGCACTGGAATCGTATTCGTTATCCTCCATGAAGAGGGAGTTGCTACTAGCCAATCATTATATCCAGGAGACCTTGGGTGTGAATGCTGTGTCTTTTGCCTATACCTGTGGGAACACCTTTGTAGGACGAGGTTCCGGGACTAAAAGTTATGTCCCTCTGATAGCGGAAATTTTTGAATCCGGAAGGGGATGGATGAACGAGGCACCGAACGATCCATATTTCATGGATCTATCCCAAGTGCAGGGTGTCGAAATGGACGGAAAAGATTTTGAAGAGGACATCAGGCCCTTGTTGGAGCAGGCAGTTGAAAACAGTGCATGGCTTGTGCTTGCCGGACATGAGATAGGAGAGGAAGACAGACAAACCACCAAGGTCGAGATGCTCCAAGAGCTCGTAGCCTATGCCACCCGACCGGATAGCAGGATATGGCTCACCACTGTTGGTGAAGCCGCTGAACACATAAGAAATCACCGTATCCTCCAAGCAGAGAAACTCAAAGCATCGTTGACACTTGCAGCGACCTTTGATGGCGGCTATTCCGCCGATTTTGCCAGGGGGGATAATTCTCTGTACGGTTCACCGGCTTATGACAAGGCTTCGGTTTCAACGGAAGGTTTCATTCCTGAAGAGGTAACCCTGGCGAAGGGTCGAGGCGTGCACGGAGATGCCCTGGAATTCAAACGCAAAGGACAGCCTGTCGTATTTTTTAAGTCCAGGGATAATATAACTTATGATGAGAAAAACTGGAATGGAACCATTTCCCTGTGGCTCAGTCTGAACCCCGAAGAGGACCTGGCACCCGGTTATACAGATCCTATCCAGATCACTGACTCTGGTTATGACGATGCGGCATTCTGGGTGGATTTCACTAATGAAAATCCCAGGATTTTTCGGATGGGCGTTTTTGGAGATGTCGATGTATGGAACCCTAAAAATCTTAACCCGGATACCAATGCAGGCTTCCTGGACCGGCTGGTAACAGCAGTGGATCGCCCATTTGAGCGGGGCCGGTGGACCCATGTGGTCATGACCTTCGAGGGTATCAATGGAAAGAATGGGAAAGCTTCTTTTTACATCAACGGTGTACTCCAGGGTGAGCGACAGATCCCTGAGCGTTTCACCTGGGACTATGACCAATCCAGGATTTACTTAGGCCTGAACTACATCGGGCTCCTGGATGAGGTGGCCATATTCGATCGCGCATTGCTCCCGGAAGAAGTCCGTAACCTGTATTTATTGAATGGGGGGATTGGGGACTTGATGAAATGATGCGTTTATAGCGCGTAGATTTGACATATTTCCTTGGCGAAAGGGGTTAAACTCAAGCGCTAGTACAAGATCAAGATCAAGAATCAAGATCAGGATTAATCTTAGAGTAAAGATTAATGATATGGCTATTTTTAAGAACATACAGGGTATGACAATGGATTATGAATGAGAAAAAGTATGACCTTGAGGATAGGCTTGTGAAATTTGCTGCAGAAATTGTGTTCCTGTGCAAGGAATTGCCAGCAGATATGACGGTAAGCTATTATGGAAATCAACTCCTGAGATCATCAGGTAGTGCTGCATTGAATTTTGGTGAAACTCAAGGATGCCATACTAAGAGGGACAATGTTAATAAACTTGCCATTACGCTCAAAGAGCTAAAAGAAACCAGAGTTAATTTGAGTATTATGACAAAAATCGATTATGGAAATCTTGATAAACGACAACAACTCCTTGACGAAGTCGAACAACTGATAAGGATTATTGCAACAATCATAAAAAAGAAACAATACAATAGTGAAATAACATAGGTATGTTTCATGCTTGTATTTAGTTTGCACTTGCATTTGCACTTGAACTTGCACTTGCACTTGAATTTGAACTTACCCCATGCTCACTTTTCTACGTAAAATCCGTAAATCATTGATTGAATCTGGAAGTGCCAGAAGATATTTCGTCTATGCCATAGGTGAAATCGCTTTGGTAGTCATAGGGATTTTGATTGCGTTGCAGATCAACAATTGGAATGAGGCGAGGAAAGACCGTGCTTTAGAAAAAAAAGTGATCAAGGATATAGTTGAAAATTTACAACTCAATAAAAAGGTTTTGTCAGACCAGATCAACGAGTACAATACCTTGAACTTGTCGTATGATATAATTTTAGATGTTATCCAGAATGAACGGAACTATCATGATAGCCTGGATTATCATTTCCATAAAGTCCAGGTTAATACATATCATTTCGATGTTCCCCGGGCAGGGTATGAAGGACTAAAAAACGTTGGATTTGAAATTGTCCAAAATGATATTGTACAAAAGGAAATTATCAATCTCTTCGAGGTCTCCTATGCATATATGC
>JBFKOL010000119.1:0-11001 GCA_041628815.1 Saprospiraceae bacterium
GAAGACCTTTTTGCATATTGAGACGGGGCAAAAAAGAATTTGCCATTGACGCTGTCCCTTCCCCTTTTGGTCCAGTCCACCACACCCACCAGACAATTGTAGGACAATTGACTGCCCAGTTTGTTCTGTAGCGTACGTTGCAGATCGGCATTGCCGGAGAAATCCACGGTGACGGACTGGATATCTCCAGCAATCTTTTCACCTATGGTATCGTAGGTCACTACATCATCGTAAAAACCTAGCTTTCCAACGAAAATCTTATTGCCTTTCGATGTCAAACCGATGACACTCACGTTGTCCTTTGCTTTTATCTGGTCTAATAGAAATGCCAGCCCTATTGCTGTCTTGCTTGAAGCACTGGTAATGATCAGCTGTTTGGCTCCATAAAAAGCATTGTCCGAAAGAAAGTCTGCCAAAAGGAACGAAGTAGTGAATAGGGGCCTGAAAAGACTTTGAATGTTCTCTCCTTCAGGTGTATAGCCAGGATCAGATGTGGTATGGGTGTAGTGATTGTATATAGCGGGTAGTTTCAGGCGATGAGGCGCCCCATAGGTAAAGTGCCCTCTTTTTACATTTTCCGGAGATAAAACCAGGTGGGAAGCCATAGGAAAATAACCGTAATACCGCCCACCAACCGGAATGTCCTTGTGCTTCGAGGCCATCACATTGCCAAATCCCCATACCGGTATGATGCCCCATTCTTCTGATACCGGGAAGAACTTCCAATAACCGACCATGTCTCCTACGGCTGCATAAGTGATGTTGTTGGCAGTAAAAGCAAACTGATCCACCTCAACAAGGATCTGGCCGTCGGACAGATCTCTTTTTTCAGGAACCGTCTTTTGTACAATTTTATGTTCATGAAAATTCTTGCGATTCACATGGAATTCAATACATCTCTTCTCCATAATGCAATGAGTTTTCGATCAATATGTACTGTAAATACTACAATACTAAAGCTACCTGTCAAACGACAATCACAGTCGGCCAAACAATACTCGGTATTTTTCTTAATCGTTTCGACACACGATAGATAGTTGAAAGTAAAAACTAATTTCGAGCAAGGCTAATTTTCTTCTGAAGGCGTTTTTCAAGTTTGTTCATCCTGGTTAAGGTAAACAACATCCAACCGTTGTAATTGTCGCGATTACCGATGTGGGTGTTGAGAATGTTGCGGTATGTCTGGTTGTGTTTGAGTGATTCATAGTCATAGGGCACATTTCCCTTATAAGCGATGTACCAGTGGTGATCGATCGATTCAAAAAGATCTGTCAGTATGGGCGTGACCGTTTGATAATAATACATGGCCTGGCGTTCATCCAAGGTCTCTGCATATGACAGCTGGCCTTCATACAGGAATATAAGTGGAACCCTGATCGAATCGTCTTTTATGAAGTCCAGTCCATGCTCCTTGGCACGTTCATAAGCATGCGTAGACAAGATCATCTTCCACCACTGGTTGGCCTGTTCGAAGTGTATGGCCAGTGAATCGTGATAAGGCAGATCCCTGTCAAATGCATCCAATATAATTTCGCAAGAATGCTTTACCATGTCATTCCCACGGATATAGAATTCCACCTGTTCAATGTCGTCAAGCATGGCTTGCCGCATACTTTGCAACAGTCTGGTTTCTTCAATTCCCTTCTTTCTTAATTCATTCCAATTGTTGATCTGCAAAGCAATGAGAATTCCGATGACCACCAGGGTTATTTCGCCAATGGCATATAAGATATACCTGCCTGCCGGCGAGGAAGGTTTCCTTGGGGTGCCCGATCCAATCAGGGTCTGCCGGATTCTTCTGAACAATGTGATCACCTTCTAAAGATATGTAGGAAGATCTGAATGGTAGATCATGTGTGAGATGAAATAAGCAAGTGTCATAAACTATGTTTGTACAGGTTTTCTTTTCAATCCTATACAATCGCTTTTCACATCAGGTCTTCACACGCTAACAGTCCACCATATTCAAGTGCAATTACCCTGTCTTGACCAATTATCTTATAGTCTTCCGAGGTTGCCATTTCGATAAAGGCCTCTTTGGAGGGATATCTGACGATAAGTATCCTGTCGGGGGGAATGCCATCATCACCAATGACGGTCATCGCTACCTTCCCAGCCCATAAAACTTTGGCACCGGCCTTTTCCAGTAGTGGAGCCATATTTTTACCATAGCGGTTGTAGGCTTTTTCTCCAGATTCATCGCCTTTTCCTGACTTCACCTTAAACTTAAGGATGTTCAGCATGGTAACGGGTACACCCGAAGGATAGCCGTTTATGAATTCGGTAAATTGCTTTTTGGTGGCTAGGATTTGATTGTGTAGATGCATTGATAAAGTAAATTCTTTTATATGAGGCAAAGGTATAAATGAAGTGTCAAGTTTCATGTGCCATGAATGCAGCTACTGCTTCTCTCATCTTCTGCTTTTCGTTCAATACCCTTTCGAGCAGATCTTGAAATTTCTGATCCGCTCTTAGATTTTCGAACAAGGGGTCGACCTTCATGTTAAAAAACAGCCCTCCGGACCACCGTGTTTGTTGTTCATGTAATTGAAGATACTTATAGGCGTCCTTTTTATTACCGAGAAATGCAGAAATACCGGCACAATCATAGTAAAAGGCCAGCGAATCATATTGCACCAGTTGGGTTTTCAAGAGGTCGTATCCTTCATCCTCCCGACCGGTATGGATCAATGCCAGGGCGTATCGGGGACCATAGACCATGGAACCCCAGCTCTCAGGATTTTCATTCTTTAACATCTCTTCCAAACGTTCAAAATATGTTACAGCCTCTTCATATTTTCCAAGCAAGACAAGCACTTCAGCCATATCGGACAAGAAATCCTGGCTGGATTGATCTTGTCTGCTTTCGAGAAACCTTAATGATTCTTCATAACGCCCTTGTATTTCATAATACCAGTCAAGATCGCCTTCTCCCCATGAAACGGGATTCATCTCATAAGCCAGGTCGTAGTAATGCTTTGCCTTGTCCCATTCTCCCAACCCTGTGTAGAAGTCGAAATAGATGGCATAGGTAGGCGCCAGCTGGTAAGGGGATCTTTCGATCTTCTCATATTTTCTCAACAATTGAAAAGCATTTTGAACCTTTCCCAGCCGATACCTCAGAACGGCAAGTTGGCGGGTGGAATAGGGATGATTCGGATTCAGTTCGAGGGTCCTGGTCAAATCTTTTTCTGCTTCGGAAGTCATATTAAGCCCTGAATAGATCAAACCCCTGGTAGCATATGTGTCGGCTTCGAATGGATTAAGACTTATCCCTTTTGCACACATAATCAGCAATGAATCCTGAAAATGTCGGTTCCCAAAATGAGCATATCGATCCCGGAACCAGGTCATTAAGGCCTGGCCAGAGTACGCCAGTCCAAACTCCGGATCGAGATGAGCAGCCATCTGGAAATTTTTCAGGGCATTGTCAAGGTCATTCGGCCGCCTGTTGACCGTAAAATTCACAAAATACTCCATTCCCCTCATATAGGAATCGTAGGCATCTATGTTGGTGGTTGGCTGAATGTGGGTCCTGGTAATATCTTTCTCCGAAATGTTTACTTTCAATTGTTCAGCTATCTGATCCGCAACCTCGGATTGTACTTCCAGTACATCAGACAGGTTCCTCTGATATCTTTTGGACCAAAGCTGTTTGTCCTGAGCAGTTTGTATCAATTGGGCCGAGATCACAACCCGGTCGCCAACCTTTTGAACGGATCCGTCCACGATATATTCCACACCCAGTACGCGGGCAATCTCCTTCGTTGAGGGTCTTTGATGTCGAAACTGCTCTACGGAATTGCGGGAAACCACGGTAAGTTCACCCATCCTTGCCAGGTGATCCAGGATGCCATTCATGATACCATTGCAGAAATACAAATTGCCCTCATCGTCGCTGTCATTGATAAACGGAAGCACGGCAATGCTTGTATCGACTTCGCGCCCATTCAGGTATTGGAAATAGTAGAATTGTCCGATTAGCAAAAGGACCAGTATTCCAATAACCACATTGCTCGCATAAGGTCTTTTCTTATCTCCGGTATACGGGTTTTCGGCTGCAGCAGGAGACGTTACCCGAATTACACCTTCGGGAGATATTTCAAAGGCCCAGGCCAGGATCAGTGCGATGGGAAATCCCAGGATGAGGACAACGATAACCATTTTCATCACCCATGGAGGCGCTTCGAAACTCGTTGAGGCGAGTCCGGCCAATTGAGCCAACAACCACGCTGTAATGCCGTAGGCGACCGCAACTTTATAAACGTTACGCCTTTTTAGTTCGGAGAAAAGGTTCGAAAGACCCATGACAGATCATTTTGTGGCTAACATTTGTACCGAAAGTATGGCAGGCAGCAACAGGCAGCAATGATCCACGTCAATTGGATCGTTGGTGCAAAACAACTCATATAGATGAGTCTAGATTTTATCCACGAAAATTATGAATACCCCGACTAATTCTCAGACAAGAAAAATCAATTGGCGGTATGACTATCAGCGCATTGAATTTGTTCTCATCATAATTGTCACTTCGGATGTTTCTTTCTGAGCTCCCTGGCAACGGCTTTCAGTTTTTCAATCTCTTCTTGGTTAACAGATAGCGGGGCTTGAACCGTTGCCCCCTGGAATGTAGAAATACATGTCTCAATACTGGCCAAAAGGGTCGCCGAAAAAGGGACCTCAAACCCCTCTAATAAGGAAATGTCATTTTCCGCAATGAATACAATTGTGCCGGCTGATGGAAGTAGGGTATCTGACATGACCGTCATGGTGGTCTTAAAGGTATCGGGAGCATTCGGATGTTGCAACAGTTCTGTATTGACCAGCAGACTATCAAGGTAACAGCCCTGGATATCGTCAATGATTGTATTGGTGTGTTTCAATGCCGCAATTGTTTCGAAAGAAGGACATGCTACATAGAGGTGACGGCCATCGCGGCTTGTTGTGATACCTACTGCCCCGCCAATTCCATCCAATCCGAAGTTGAGGTCACATATAGAAGCATGTAACGTCAGCGCTCCCGTTGTGGGATTACGCATAAATTCTGCCACTGTCCCGTGAAAAGGGTTCGTGATAAACACGACACTGCCATTTGGATGGACCACTACCCCAGAATTGTCAGGGCCCACGCCAGAGCAACCGACAAATATTCCCGTAGAACCACTTCCGAAAGTTTCCTCTTGAAAGCCCTCCACGAAGGTCAGGTGACCGGTCATGGAATCTCTCGAAAAAACAGAAAACCAATCGCCACCTCCAGCACCTCTTTCGCAGCCTACATAGACATGTTTTCCTTCGCTGTCAATTGCAACGGAATTAGCCCCATTGAGGCCATCTACTCCGCCGGTACCGTCAATTAGCACCTGTTCGAAGGTTGTTTTACCAAAATCTGCATTGTTGCTGTCCGTCTCCCTCGAAAAGACCGCGATCGCATCATCACTTTCCCCAACCACATAAATGTGTTTGCCATCAGGACTTATATCCAAGGCTTCAGCTGCATCTAATCCGTTGATGCCACCTACCCCGTCAAATCGTGCTTCAAGGAATGACACAGCACCGGTGGTGACATCTCTTGTAAATACCGCCAGCGCATCTTCGCTCCTGCTTGCAACATAAACGTGCCTACCGTCGGGGCTCACAATTACATCATGCGCTCCAGCCAGTCCGTCCACACCACCTACCCCATCCTTCTCTACTTCCAAAAAAGTCAGTACACCTGTGGTCGCATTGCGGGTAAACACCGCCAACGAGGACGAGATAAGGGCAGCTACATATACCTGATTGCCATCCGGGCTTATCGCCACACCTCTACCAGAGTCCAAACCATCGATTCCAGGATCGTTTTGAAAAATGCTTTGCACGAATGTCATGGTACCCATTGCTTCATCCCGGCTAAAAACCAGGAGGGCATCGTCCAGTGACGACACTACATAAAGGTGTTTATCATCGGGGCTTACAACAACGGATCTCACCCCACGTAGACCTTGGACTCCTCCGGTACACACAAGAAGATCGACATCACAAATGAATTGAATGATACTCAGTTCATTGAGAAAAAAAGGAGTGGATGCACATAGGATAAGAGCGAAGCTTAGGCAAATTGGTCTGATTTGAATTCCACGCATATGGCAAGATTAAAGTTGAAACCAAAGACTCCATTTCGCCTGGTGACCGAATCGTTGGTTAAAGTGTAAATCATGTATTTCGAAGTTAATGCAAATCAGATCGCTTAAATACCTCTTAGAGTAAGATTATTTTCTCGGAGATAACATTTGGCACGACAGTGACATGAAATGTTCAACGCACTGTAAATCATTTAATTAAGTCAACCCAATGTCCGTAACGAAATTATAAATCTATTTTATAGTATATTCATAGCAAGTTACAGCTTAAGTAACTTAATTAACGCACAACCAAATACGCTTTCAGGTATGTGAGACGACGTGCTCTGCAATCAGCTTTTTTAAATACGTTAAACCACTTACCATGAAAAAATTTCTTTTTACGATGCTGGCCTGCCTGATGGTTATGGCCGTATTTGCTCAGGATAATTCCTATTGGGCAGTTTATCATTTCGAAGTAAAACCGGGTCATGAAAGCGAAGTAGTCAGCGCTATGGACCGTTTTTTTGCTTCCGAGACCGGCAAGCAATTGCCCCCGGCTAACCTCGGTGCGAGGTTATTTGGCAGCTCAAAAGACAAGTTCACACATGACATCGTCTTTTACAGTACAGATAAAAGCGTGCTGGGGAAGATGTATTCTGGGATGTTGACCACCTCCAAGGATATGATGCTGCTGGACGCCACATTTAACCGCTCTATAAAGGGTGTAGCCAGTTATTTAGGTAAATCATTAATCACAGGTACACCCAATCCTGCACATGTAGTCTCTACGATTTTTGAGATGTCAATCAGTGACCCTACAACCTACGCGGCGGCCTTTACCACATTTCGCAATGCAATACTCGCCAAATCGGGTGGAAAGATGTCAATGGATTTGCATCAATTCCTCTCAGGCAACGAGCCTGGTGCCACGCATGTAGTAGTCGTTTCTACTGCTTCCGTATCCGATATGCTCGATATGACCGATCTGATTTATTCTAGTTCTGATTTTGCAACCTACGCCGCAAAGGTGAAAGACATCCGTAAGGTGCTACGCACCTTTACCATGGTCACCGCAAAAATGTACAATATGCCAGAAGGCATGTAATTAGTTCTATCAGAACACGTCATTGACAATCCCGGGGATGTTATAGCTCTCCGGGATTTTTTATTACACATTTAGCACTTGAGTCCTTGGTATCCAAAGAGTCTCCATGCAAATCTTCATGCGAATTCCTTATTCCTATACTTTCGTAAAAGCAATACAAGCGCTAAACCTGTGATGGCACCGTGAACTGCCCCGACGCCATTCCAGCCCACCTCTTCTCCAGCAGGAATCGCCAACAGCCACCCCACAATACAAGCAATTATCCACCAATAAGATCTTGCCATTTGTCTTCGAATGAGTAACCATTGAAACAAACTGGTACTCACACCCAAAAAGACAATGGCATACAACCATGCGCTCTGCGTTCCATTAGATTGAACGATATGAACTCCTACACCAAAAAGTCCCCCTGCAATGACTGACGTAAGGATCCAAAGTGCAGCACGCCTCAAATATCGTCTTAAGATGAGCCATTGTAGAATGCTGACCAATACTCCGGCAAGTGCCACCCCGACGACGGCATCTTTCCATCTCGCTGGATTGGATAGCAAGGTCAATTCTCCCAATCCCGTGATCTCCACTGCAGTCCCCCAGCCGTATCCTTCCGCAATCAGCCACAGAAACCACATGCGCCAGCCTGGTCCTTTTTTCTCGCCGATTGCCAGCCTTGCCGCTATGATCATAAATGACGCAAAGGTGTTGAAGAATACGTCGCGAAAATCAAATATGCGCTGAGGCATAAAATACTGGATTCCCTCATCAATGAATCCGAGCAAAGAAGCTGCCACCACGGCAATGAGTGCCGTTGAATAGGGTAACTTGCGTCCATTCCTGACCCTCTCAATCAGCGCCTCATGGATGAGCGCAGCGATGATACCATATTCTATGAGATGGGTGCGTTCTTCCCAACTGTCAATCCGGACGCCCACCATGAAGTAAGCAAATAGAACGGCAAGGACTACTCCTATCTCGCGCCAATTTGGCCTGTTATTTCGCCATGAATACAAGATGAACCCCGCCAGTAAGAGCAAACCAGCCAGGACAGCAATGGCTAACAAGTTTCTCTCACGAAGGCCTGCTGCGATGGTCCTTGCCGGTCCAAGCGTAGAATATATCGCTGTAACCACCAAAAGCGTCCACAGCCAAAGGCGCCGTTCGCGGGTAGAACTGAATAGCGGATGATGTGGCATGAAAATAAAGATACCAAATCAAGACTGGTACCTGTAATGCGTGAAAATGCACAACTGTATAAGTATCAGGATAATCATTTTTAATCCGCGCCAACCTCATACTTTAGGGTGATTTTAAACCAGACCCTTCCCAATAATTTGGATAGAAAAGGATCGGACCTCTATATTCGTAACCATCATACATCAATACCGCACCTATGAAAATAACCACCAACGTTACCATTAATGCCCCAAAAGAGTCTGTGTGGAACGTCATTACCGATATTGAAAACTCAGCCAATGTCATCAGCGGCATCGAATCACTGGAAGTACTCGAAAAGCCTGTTCAAGGCTTGACCGGGTTAAAATGGCGCGAAACCCGGACCATGTTCGGTAAAACAGCCACAGAAGTCATGTGGGTCACCGATGTGAAAGAAGGCGAGTACTACGACGTTAGAGCCGAAAGCCATGGAGCCTTATACCTTACAAGAATTCATTTAATAGAAGACAGTGGGAAAACCGTTCTGACCTGGGACTTCGAAGGCAAACCACAGACCTTCGGCGCCAAACTCATGTCCGCATTGATGGGATTTATGTTTAAAGGAGCGACGAAGAAGGCACTCCATAAAGATTTGGAGGATATAAAGGAATGGGTGGAGAGCAGATAGTTTAATAGGTATAGTGACATGGCTACCCTGCCAGAGGCAGGCAGGCTCGACAACTGGACAACTGGGCAACCGTACAACCGTACAACCGTACAATATATGATATGCGATTTGTGATTTAGCCATTATCACCTTGAACCTCAAAACTTCAAAACTTCAAAACTTCAAAACTCCACAACTCCACAACTCCACAACCCCAAAATCACTACGCTTCACTTCGCATTCAGGGCATGCCTGACAGCTTATTACCGACCACAGAAAGCCGAATACTGACTACTGACCACTGATTACTGATTACTGCGTAATACTCACCACAAAAAAGTCGAAAACATGTCTTCGACTGTTGGTGGTAAAGCGGTCGTCCAGGAGATAGCTGTACCGTAGTCCCAGATCCATTTCAACCAGGCGGAATGCACGGAAGTCTATATTCAGTTCGAAACCTACAGATCGCATGGTACTCGACACCTTCGGCAATACATCCTCAGTGAGTTTGAAAACTCCGTGATCAAAAAAAGCATTGGCTTTGATTCTTTTGACGAATGCCAGGGGGCCAATGGCCATATCGGGATAGAACAGGGGCAACATATATTCTACCCGCCAGGTATGGAATTCATCGCGCCTCAAACTCAGGTCATATCCTCGGGGATACACAAACAGGTCTGAAAAACGGTAATTGTCAAGGCGCCGTTCTTTTTGAAAGTTTGCAGACAACCGTACGCTGTGGTTCCGGGCAATACCTGGCAAAAAGAAATTTACACCGGCCGAAAAAACATCTCCGCCAAGACCCTTGTCCCCCAGAGAAGCGCGATAACGCATTCCAAAACCAGCACCGAGTTTGGGACGAACGTGGAGTCTCGCGCGACGTTTGACCAACTGGTAAGATAGACCCAGGTCGATAGAATGGAACGACCCGGAAGATATCGGCTGGGCAAAGACCGAAGCCACTTCGAGACGATTATCCTCATAGGGTATAGTGTCTGTAAATGCAGCCGTCACCGGATCAAAATCCGGATCTACATTCACATCAATAAACCTGTATTGCGCCCGGGCCTGGAAGGACTGAATCAAGTTTCCTTTAATCCATTCCAGAGGCACACTTGCACCAAGCCCAAAACGGTTTTCACTCCATTCACGGATGCTGATGCGCCGGAAAAAAGTTGTATCGGTCAATGGCCCGTAATTCACAAAACCGGCGGACCGGTTGGCGTACACAAAACCTGCATTGATGACAGGATACAGTTCGGCATATGTCAGGTTGGCCCCATAGCTCCATTCCTTCTCGTTGTAATTGTAGAAGACTCCCGCCTCACCACTCATGGTGCCAAATTTGTTATCAGACAATACCCGCAGACTGGCAATAGGATGGTTTACCTCGGCGAGAAGGCTATGTGGATTAAGGATGCCACTCCATTTGTTAAAACGGGTTACGGCAAAACTGTCGCCGACACTTGCAAAAGGGGCTTCGCCGACGATCTCTTTTCTATGTTCACCCGAAACGGACTCAACTTTATCGATGGGTATATAATACTTCGAATCCGATAAATCCAATCGGCGTAAATCATAACCATCTGCCGTAAACTCCGAATAGACCAGTGATCGGCCGTCAGCAGATACATCGGGCTGAAAAGCACCTACCGCGGAATAGGTGATCTGTACAATATGCCCGGAGGTGATGTCAAGAACATAGATGTTATTGGGAGCTGAAGGTCCCCACGAAAAGTATACTTTGTTGTCGTGATATACGGGATGACTGATCATGGCAGCCACGGGTGACATCAATTCTTCCAAAGTATCACCCACAGGACCTATCCGTACCAATTGGTTGGCATCGTCGTTAGTGCCAACCAAGATGATATTTCCGGCATCATCCCAGGTAGGAAATTGTCCTTCCCTGTAGCCTTTCAAATCTATCTCATTCTTGATGTCCCCACTTTCCAAATCGAGGATCACCACCGAGTAGC
>JBFKOL010000120.1:0-10973 GCA_041628815.1 Saprospiraceae bacterium
AAACTGATCCAGCTTGGGCTTGATAATGATTTCTGTACGTCGGTTAAGACTTCGGCCAAAATCTGAATTATTCACGCTTTTGGGTTGATACGAAGCTCTGCCGGCAGCGGTTAGTCTCCCGGGATGAACATCAAATCGCTCCTGCAACAACCGGACGACAGCCGTGGCCCTGCTAACGCTGAGATCCCAATTGTCCTCATAGCTGGAATTGGCTATTGGTACATTGTCCGTATGACCCTCTACCATCACTTC
This sequence comes from Saprospiraceae bacterium, assembly GCA_041628815.1. Classification (GTDB taxonomy): domain Bacteria; phylum Bacteroidota; class Bacteroidia; order Chitinophagales; family Saprospiraceae; genus JBFKOL01. The sequence continues at coordinate 253 of JBFKOL010000120.1, forward strand.
CATCTGATCGTGATCATTGATGACTTTTGCCACTTTACCGAGGATTTCGAAAGCACGAGGAGAAACTGACGCACTGGCAGTCTGGAAAAGCATCTTATCAGCAATAGAAATATAGACAGCACTCCCTCGTACTTCTACCGCTATGTCTTCATCGTAAAAGTCATCGAGGCTGCGCTTAAGATTGGATACGAGAACAAAATTAATCGAGTCCTTTTCATGAATCCTGTCAGTAAGGTTTCTTATATAGGCATTTTGCTTAATAATAGACTCCAACGAACTCTGAATACTCTGTGCCTCCACTTTGTTGATGACACTCAATTCGCTCAGTGTTCCAAGTAAACTCGCATTGGTAGATTGTTGAATCTCTAGCTGCTCCTGTACAAGAGACAACTGTTCCTTTTTTGCTTGATGCTCTGCCTCCAGGGTCTTGATTTTGCCACTATTGCAGCCAGAAGACAGGATGATGGTCAGGATAACGAAGATGACGATTCTCATGAACTGGGATTTTTACATAGAACGCATCAACAATGTGGATTCTTCTGAAGTAAACCCTGAATTTTATCCCGGGTTTACCCGTAAGAATTGCCGTTAAGTCAAAATAGCACTAATCTTATCCAGTTCTTCTGTGCCGAATTCAAGATTTTTCAGGGCACCGATATTGTCAATAAGTTGTTCAGTTCTGCTCACACCGACAAGGACTGAAGTAACCCGCTCGTCCTTGAGCAGCCAAGCTATAGCCATCTGCGCTAAGGATTGACCTCTCGACCTGGCTATCTCGTTGAGTCGCTTTACCTTATCTATGACTTCTCCTGTGATTTGATCGGTTTTCAGGTACCTGCCATCTCTTACCGCTCTTGACTTTTCTGGGAATCCTTTCAAATACTTATTAGTCAATATGCCTTGCTCAAGAGGAGAAAATACGATGCTCCCTGTCCCCGTTTTTTCCAACACATCGAGCAGGCCATTTTCAACCCATCTGTCAAACATGCTGTAGCGTGGTTGGTGTATAAAAAGTGGGGTGCCCATTTGGTCGAGCAATTCGGCTAATCTCTTTGTCCTTTCTGCTTCATATTGACTAACACCCACATAAAGTGCTTTACCCTGCCTGACGATTTGATCCAATGCCCCAACCGTTTCTTCAAGTGGCGTATCAGGATCAGGTCTGTGATGGTAGAATACATCTACATAATCCAAACCCATTCTTTTCAAGCTCTGATCCAGGCTTGCAATTAAGTATTTTCTTGAACCATAGTTGCCGTAAGGTCCGGGCCACATGTCCCAGCCTGCTTTGGTCGATATAAAAAGTTCATCCCTGTACGGCGCGAAATCTCTGGCGAAAATTTTTCCAAAATTCTCCTCCGCAGAGCCGAATGGCGGCCCATAGTTGTTGGCGAGGTCAAAGTGGTTGATCCCATGATCAAAAGCGTAACGCAATATTTTACGTCCTTCCACCAGATCATCCCGGTCGCCATAATTGTGCCATAACCCCAGTGAGATCATGGGCAGGTCAATGCCGCTTCTCCCGCATCTGCGATAGCTCATTTCGTCGTAGCGGCCATATCTTGCTGAGTAATTTATAAAGTGGTCCCTGTCGTGAATCCTCATCTTTTCATAGATTTTGCAGGTATTGCAATACCGCAATATAGTCATCAATTTCCCTCATTTTGAGATTTTTTGTCTTAATGAAATCCTCTGCCTTCTCTTGATCGGTCAAAAGTTTCACAAATTCCTTTTTACGTAACTTCAGGTCATATCGTTTACCTCCGACCAACAAACTATATTGCTGTTTCGGGCTGAATCTCTTCATCACCCTTGTCTCTCCATAATTGTTGAATGTCTTTTCAGACAAGGCTACCCAAAACTCTTCTACAAGGCAGTACTCTCCACCTTCATATAATGTAAAGACATAGGGTATCTTCGACTCGACATCTCCTCCATTCACGATCTCAAAGGTCTTACCATCTGCTGTACAAACGGTCTTTGTCAAGTAGGACATGTCCACTTCCATTATGCGCTCGGATTTTCGGGCTTCTACGCCACCGGAGTACCCATTCAGGTTAACATCCACCCCTTTGATTTGATTGCCGTCAACATCCGTAAAATCACATTTTGCCCAATTCTCCAAGTAGTAGGGAGATCCTTTGATTTCGCTGTAACGGTTGGCATTAATCACGGATTTCTCATCGATAAAAAATGCGCCCTGCGAGCTCACAAAGGAGCAGGCGCCATTAAAGACGATCAACAGAACAATAAATGAAACGTGTCGAGTCATTGCTTAACCATATTGAATCAGCAAAGTTAATTCAGACGAGTGTAAAACGGCGAAAAGGGGTTGTTTCTGTACAAATTTCTTTCATCTTAATGTCCTGCGGTGTTGCCAGAACTCGAGACCGGCATGGACAAGATTGAGCTGACCACGGGCCGGCTGTAAATATGAACAAAAAGCTTCCTCAAAAATCATGGTGTGGGCACGTCCCGGAGGTTGAATCTTATACAATTGATCCCTATTCTGTCACATTACTATTTGATGTTTCGTGCGGTTCCGACCCATCTTATTCCAACTTGTTCTCTTTTGTCCAAAACTGTCAAAAACGCATGTTGAGCAGTGGTCTATATTTGACTCGATAATATTTACTAAATCTAAAATTACAACGGTATGAAGAAGTTTCTTATGGCAGCGTTTCTGTGCATGGGTTCACTTAGCATGATCAATCCGGCATCAGTACTTCAGGCACAAGAACCCGGAGATATTACCACGAAGTACAAGATGGTAATGAAGATGATAAACCCATGTCTGGTGAAATTCACATGCACCAATGTGGTTGGTGATCAATGCAGTCACAAGGGTGCATGTTTCATGGTTTCCTGGTGCATTTTATACTAACTCGATAATCATTGAATATGAAAAGTATAAAAGCAATGTTAGTCGGGTTTATATGCTTGCTCGCTTTGGCCGGTGTAAGGAACGAGGTCCAGGCATGCGGATCTAATCAAAAACTGTACAAAGCATTGGTCAAATACAGCCCCAAATGTGAGGTAATCATTTTCTGTACCAATACTGAAAGTACCAACCCATACATGGCATGTTGTGTACCTGGTTCGGTTATCATCATCGATGTTTGTGTACTGTGAGGCTAGGTAATGGAAAATAAGAAATACTACTCGGCAATTTGGGTTTTAGCGGCTTTGGGTTTGTGGTCATCTTGTATCACGAGTGATGGCAAGGTGGCCACACCACCCAGACCTTTACCGGTAGAGTTGAAATCTGAGGTATTCATGATACCGGACTCCGTATCTACCGACATCGGAAAATATCAGTTCACAAATGGTAATTTCTATTTCAACGCTGCGATTCCCGAGGAAATAGAAGTATATAAAATCAACATAATAGAGGGTTCTGCCAGCGTTTTATTCCGGCTGACCAGTAAAATCCAGCCTTTTGATATCGATCCCACGGACTTTGGATTTTATGTAAACCTCGAAAAAAATGGCGCAGAAACTATTGAAATTATTGAGCGAGGAAGAAGTTTTCACCTGTTCACATCGGATCGATACATTTCTTCGGTTTCCGTACCAGAAAATGAAGGTTCCTGTCTTCTGAACAATGTAGTAAGACAGATTCCGGTACATTTTCTGGGCAACGATCGCTTTGCCCTTTCCAGCTGTTATTTCAGTCAGGAAGACCCCGAAATTTTCAAACGGGCTTATAATGTTTTCAGGCTTCCAGACCCGTTGAATAACGACGCAGTCTTTGGAGTGCTATTCCCTCCCGAATACCACGATCGCGTACTTCCGATCAACGCACTGGTCGAGACAACGATTAATAGTATGAACGAAAACCTGTTCATTAATTTCAGTGTTTCTTCAAACATTTACCGCTACGATTCCCTCTTGAAGCCCAAAAGTGCTGTAAGAATCAGTTCTGGGGCTTTTGATGGCATTAAAGCGGCCAATAGTGAAATCATCAAAGATCCATATGAAGAAATGATTCACTATTTTCAAAATGGTCACTACCCGCATATGATCCTTGTTGATGAATATGATTTACTGATCCGTTTTGCGAGATGGCTCGATCCTTCGTTTGTAAATGTTCCGTACCGCAACCAACACGAAAGGATATCCAAAATGCGTGATTACCTCAACCATTCCATGATCCTTTACAATTTTAAAAGCGATAGACACATTGGGGAGTACATCTTGGACCATTCCGGATTAAGTGTCGATGTAGCCTTTTTCTACGACAACTCCATTTACATCCACGATTCGGAAGGGTTTCATGAAGAGGACAACGCGTTGGTTTTTGTCAAGATACCAATAGAAACCTTATTATTGGGTGAGAACAAATAATAAGCGTGGGATGTATGGCGGCCATTACTCCATCCGTCCCTTGGTCCTGGAACGATGATGAATGCGTACATAGGATTCAAGTTCTGCTTGATCCTCCTTTTTTTCTCCGAAATCGCGATCGTATCGACCATCAAGGAATCTCTGCCGATAAACCTCATAAAGGCTTACAGCACATGCCACAGATATGTTGAGGCTTTGAACGAATCCTTTCTGGGGAATCGCGAAATGGCCGTCGAGCTGTTGTATCAATTCCTTTGAAATACCGTCATGCTCGTTGCCAAATGCCAGGGCAACTGATTGCGTCCAGTCCATCTCATACAAATCACCTGCTCCTTGGCCAAAATGTGTGCCTAGGATTTTTCCATATTTTGACCGGATGATTTCTACCGCATCTTCAAGACTCCGATGATAATGGATTTTTATCCACTTTCTGCTCCCGGATGAGCTCTTGTGACCCGGTATTATTCCTCTTTGCTGGAGTTCTGGTTCGGTATAGATGACGTATATTTCGCCGATTCCAACTGCATCACAAGTGCGGATGACGGCCCCTATATTGTGGGGATCGTGGACATTCTCAAGCACAACTGTCAGGTCATACTGCCTGTTCCTGACCACATTTTTGATGCGTTCGATTCTTTCCGGGGTAATCAAGTGCTGTCTTTTAATTGATTGCCGCGCGTATCAGCGGATATCCCTTATGGTAAACCTTTCTCCCTCGAAGGATATAATATATAGATGGCTATTCATCATATAGTCAATATGGTCATCATCTTTTTCCCTTGTAAAGCGCTCAATGTATACACTCATTTGCGCAAGGTCCACCAATTCATTCTCCAGGTAGTAATGAAAATACTTGCCATACTTGTCCAATCCGTAAAAGATGAAGTTCATTACGTCAAATCCAAAATAAGAGTCTTCGGTTGGCAGCCAGCCGAAATCATCAAAGTACGATTGACGGAATCGCTGTATTTCCGGATTTCTCAAATCTGCAAACCGATATTCACATATGCGTATGTTCAGATTCTTAAGAATATTAATGTCGATGCGATCTGAATTTAAGACCAGCGGCATGGTATAGATAAATACTTCTCTTTCAGCTTTTTCCGCATATAATTTACGCAGGCATGAATAGACGAAATCTTCATCCCTTGAAGAAAAATGCGGAAGAAAAAAGGCTTTCACCTGCTGTTCAAAGGCTCTGTCAAAAACCAATGAGTCCGCAACCATAAGGGAATCCTTGTCGATCAGCATTGTGGTGAACGCTTCTGTAACCGGCAGTGGGCTTCTCTCCTGGTTGATTTCCTGAACCGCCCGTATCTTGCCGGCATCCTCTCCATTTTTACGGCCCAGGATGCGAACTTCTCTCCTGTTGAAGTTATCGTTAATATGAGCGATTATTTTGGCATAATACTCGGTAATATTGGGGCGTAACTGCAAGAAATAAACGTTATCCCTGGTAATACGTGTAGAAGCTCTCCAAGGTGATATGATGGGAATGCGGTTCTCCTTGGCAAAAGTTGCGGCACGAGAGATAAGATCGGTTTCATACGGGCCCACAATCAAATCTGGCCTATGGAGGGTCATCCTAGAAAGCACTTTATCGAAATCAGCGTCAGATCGATTGGTATCGTATGTAGTGATATTGATTTGGGCAGGCCCACCCCTTCTATTTTTAATGGCCTGCTTCATGCCAGCATAGAAATGGGCAAACTTCTGTTTATTGGCATCCAAATCGGCGTTGTCGTAAAACCCTGTTGTCCTGAACGGAATCAAAAGCGCGATTTCATAGACATCCTGTTTTTCACTGGGTAGACGTTCCACCGGTGCCATGTCAGAAGTAATCGGAGGATCAGATACAAGGGTCCATCTGATTGTATCGACACGAAAGCCAGGCATGGGTTTTTCCACGTCAGGTGCTTCCTTGTCGGGAGTCAATATCTCGGGACTTTTCGTCCTTGTAGCTACAGAACTCGTGCTGCAGGCTACGAGCGCTACGAGGATCGTCAAGCCGAGTAAAAGCTTACTCCCATTCGATTGTGGCAGGAGGTTTGGTACTGACGTCATAGACGACTCTGTTAATTCCTTTGACCGAATTTATGATTTCATTAGAGATATCCGCAAGTAGATCGTATGGCAATTTAGTCCATTCTGCCGTCATGCCATCTTTAGAGTTGACCGCACGAAGTGCAATCGTATATTCGTAAGTTCGCTCATCCCCCATGACGCCAACAGAACGCACAGGTAAAAGAATGGCTCCTGCTTGCCAAATTTTATCGTACCATCCTGATTTTTTCAACAGTTCTATATAGATAGCATCGGCTTCCTGGCATAACGCTACTTTTTGGCGATTTATTTCTCCGAGCACCCTAATAGCAAGGCCTGGACCCGGAAATGGGTGCCTGTGTACAAACTCATTGGGCAAACCCAATTCTTCGCCGACCCTTCTTACTTCATCTTTGAAAAGCATTCTCAGGGGTTCGAGTAACTCGAGGTGTAGGTAATCCGGTAGACCGCCTACATTGTGATGAGACTTGATGGTGGCGGAAGGGCCATTTACGCTTACGGATTCAATGACATCAGGGTATATGGTGCCCTGGGCAAGCCATTTAATCGCAGGCAACCTTTCGGCCTCACGAAGGAATACGTCAATGAATGTCCTGCCGATCACCTTCCTCTTTTCTTCGGGATCACCGATACCTTCAAGGTTGTCCAAAAATTCGTCTCCGGCATCTATTCCAATAACATTCAACCCTAGTCGTTGGTAATTATCCAGGACCTCTTGAAATTCATTTTTTCGCAGAACACCGTTATTGATAAAAAATGAAGTGAGCTTTGGCCCAATGGCCTTATGAATCAAGGTTGCAGCAACCGTTGAATCAACTCCGCCCGATATACCAAGAAGGACTTCGTCATCACCTACCTGTTCTTTTATGTCCTTGATGGTCAGATCGATAAAAGACTGCGGGCTCCAGTTTCGCGTGCATCCAGCAATGGTAAAAAGAAAATTACTTAGCACTTCCTTTCCCTGAATACTGTGTGTCACCTCCGGATGAAACTGTATACCATAGATTGGATAAGGTCCGGATGAGGTGGCGAACGCAGCTATTGGAATGCTGCTGGTATGCGCGATAATTCTGAAATCAGTTGGCACATCGAGAATGGTATCGGCGTGGGACATCCATACCTGGCATCCGTCTTCTATATCATTCCAGAGTTCATCATCTTTTGTGATATGCAATCTTGCCTTGCCATATTCGCGCTTTTCGGAAGGCGCTACGTGACCTCCATAATGCCGTGCAATGTATTGAGCGCCATAGCAAATGCCGAGGATGGGCGCTCTTCGACGCAGGTCATCAATATCTACCTCGAGACGATTGTCCTGATTGACGGAAAAAGGACTTCCGCTGAGTATGATGGCCTCTACACCGGAATCGGTATCGAGATCGTGGTTGTATGGATATATTTCACAGTAAACCCCGAGTTCCCTTACGCGCCTGGCGATGAGTTGCGTATACTGGGATCCGAAATCGAGGATGATAACTTTCTGACCCGTCGAAATCATATGACTATTCTTGCAATCCTCTTCCCTCTTTCTGTATCAGGCCTTCGGCGACAAAATCTTTCATTATGCGGTCAAGGATGCCATTAATAAAATCTTTGCTTTTGGCTGTGCTATAATTTTTGGCGATATCCACATATTCGTTGATCGTCACCTTGGTAGGAATGGAGCTGAAGTTCAACAATTCGCAAATGGCCATCTTTAAAAGAATCATATCAATAATGGCCAATCGCTCCGAATCCCAGTTTTTTAAGGTTGGCCTGATGTATTCCAATAATGCATCATCAGAGTTCAACGTCTGTTCGAATAGCTGAAAACCAAATTCATTGACCGTCTCGTCACTAGGATAGTATGCCATATAGAACTCATCCTCTTTAGAGGGAAGACTCTTCAATGCTTTTTTCATCGCACCAACGACTACGCTCTTGTCATCATACCACGTACCGTACTGTTCTTCCATGATGTCGTTGAACAGTTCGTTCTGCCTGCAAAATCGAAACAACTCAAGCAACATGTTCAGGTGATCCTCATTATTGCATTCTTTGACTAGGTAAGCCTCGTATTCTGGTGTCTTCGTGAATTCGTAATAGATAGAATCGTGGTAGTCTTCAGGATGCCTCTTAGGAAAGTTCAGGTCTCTGAAACGCTTTTGCAGGGACTTGTTCTGGGTGAGGTTCTTAATGAGCGAATTGTTGTAAAGTTTATCCTTGAAGATTTTATCTATATCCGAAGGCAAATGCTTTGCTCGTCTCTTTTTCAGGTCCTTGGAAGAAACCTTGGTGACTTCTATTAGGGTGTATAAATTCAGAAGAAACAAGCTGAAGGTGTCCTCAATCGATGACCAGTAACGTTTTCTCGCCTCTGAAATCTCTAACTGCTTATCCCTATTCACAGAGAAGAGCAATAGCATGGCTTTTATGCGTACGCTTCTTCTACTTAGCATTTATATATTTAAAAAATCTATATGAGCAAATGTATAAAATAAAAGAACAAATCATTGTTCTAAATATTGTGCTTTTACCTCGGCATATGGAGGCAATCGCTTATAGTGCCATTTGTCGAGGATTTTGCCATTGTTCATCAACACAATACCTGGGTTAGACCTTATGATGGTCTTAAGCAATATATCATCGGCCACGGCATAACGGATGTCCAGTCCTGTATCTACTGCAAAGTCCTGGATCTGGTTTTGATCAGCTCCCCCTATGGCCATCACCACATCGAGGCCATCAGCCTGGGCTGCATCGACGAAAGGTTTGATTACCTCCAGGTACCGTTTCAAATAAAAGTCCTTCCAAAGGAAATTGATGGTTTCCTCAGTCCTTTCTTCAATGGATAGAATGTTTCTTTCTACCCGGAAGCCAGGTGCCTGGGTGATCCTTATGGTATCTGCCCTGTATAGGGTGTCCTTTACCACGCGTGACCCAGGCACACCATCACCATAAAGCTTATGGGCGATCAGAAAAACTACAGGTTTATCATTGGCAAGGACCCAGTCATTTACTGTATTTCCTTCATAATCCATCAACTCAAACTCAGAAATCTTCGTTATCGGGATGGAGGGCTCTGTAAACTCTGTCTCTATTTCCCAACTTGCTTGGGGATACTCCTGGTAGACCTTCAGGTAATCAGCCATAGATAAGCGAACTTCCTCTCCTGAAGTCTTGTTTGTCAAAATGTATTCGGAAATAGTGACGTCGGCCATGGCAGCCTCTTCAGCCTGTTTCTTCGCTGCGAGGTCCACTCCTTTCTTGAACGGCCTGAAATCTTTATGAGGCAAGTCCCACATGTAGTTACTCATGCAATAGACAACCAACCCTAAAGTAAGAACGGACAAAAACAAATTGCGCGCCGTCCTGTTCCAGAGTTCGTGCAAGTCCTTCATCCTCCAAATGAAATAAATAGCCGGTATCAACAGGAATACGTCTTTATAGAAAGAAACTTTTGGTTTCAGCTTGATAAAGTCGCCAAAACACCCGCAGTCCGTCACTTTCATATTGGATTCCTTATAAGATGTCCAGCCAGAAAATTCAAAAAAGTTGACGTCACCAGGTACGTACCCGGTAAGAAAAGTAAAACCAGTTAGGAATGTGAAAAAGCCTACGAGGAGGAGGAATGCCCAGGTGGTAAATTTTGGTTTATGACCCAGTAGGAGCATGACACCCAGAACAATTTCGAAAACGATCATAAAAACGGAGAAAGCGATGGCGTAGTCAGATAGGAAGGGAAACATGGGACTGATAAAACTGAACCAGGTCCCTTGAAAAGTTGCTTCAAATTCTGCAAAATACTGTTCCATTTTATAAGCCGTACCTAAGGGATCGACAGCCTTGACCCATCCGGAAAATACAAACAACGCCCCTACGAAGCATTGTAAGTAGGTCATGACAATATTCTTGTGTCTTTTAAAGACAAATATGACCAGCAAAGTCAGCGCTATGGCCGCCAGGCCGACATAAATGAGCAATGTCGTCAGTGTCATTTTTGTTCTTCTAACTTGATCAGCGCAAATACGCTGTAATTAATAATATCGAGAAAGTTCGCATCCACTCCTTCAGAAACCAGGGTAACGCCTTTATTTTCTTCGATGCTCTTGATGCGATGAATTTTCATGAGAATGATATCGACAATGCTCGACAATCGCATCAATCGCCAAACTTCCCCGTAATCGTGATTTTTATTTTCCAACAACTTTCTGGCAATTTTTACCTGGGCCTTGTAATGTTCTTTTAAAGATGTAAGATCACCTGCCATTTCACCGACCCCGTGTTCCAGTTGAATAAGTGCCATTACAGAATAATTGATCAGGCCGTAG
>JBFKOL010000121.1:0-10925 GCA_041628815.1 Saprospiraceae bacterium
ATTCACAATCGCCCTTGCGATCGCCGCGCGTTGTTGTTCACCATGACTCAATTGATAAGGTGCTGATTCTGATTTATGTCCTATACCCAACCTGTCGAGAAGGCTGTGTGCACCTTGTCTGTCGGTATTTCGTCCAGCGAGGTATTGCGCAAGTACTATATTTTCCAATACTGACAGCGAACGAACAAAATACGACTGTTGAAAGACGATACCTATGTGCTGTCCCCTGAAAACGTCCATCTCATTGCTTGACAAATCTTTCATCCTGGTATCATCAAGAATGACTTCTCCAGAATAAGGCGACCTCAGGCCACCAAGCAAATGCAGTAAAGTCGTTTTCCCGCACCCCGATTGCCCGATGATCAGTTTATGTTTACCTCGCTCGCACACAATATCAGGAAAGTGCAGATCGGAAGCTTTGCTATACCGGTATTTCAATGCACGTGCGATCAACATGATACGAAAAATAATGACTAAGGACCGTAAAACAAACTCAAAAGAACGAATCAGTAAGATTCCAACAGCCTGTTGCGATTATAACCATGACCAATGACCAACCCAATTCCACCCAGCGCCATGACGAAATGACCAAGAAAACTACCGGATGCAAAGCCGATCAGTACAAGACCAAAACTTACCGTCATGAAAATTACAATCCACAAATTTCGGTGTCTCAAAAAACCCTGAAGAATGGCTCCGGAAGCCAAAAGAAAAGTAAGTAGTATGAAAACCCATTCAAACCCTGCGTGATTCAATCCACCCACGCCTCCAGACATCAATCCTCCAGATATAAATAACGGTATCGCCAGGCAGTGTACAGCACAAACAGATGAACTTACCATTCCAAACAAATCCAGCCAACCTTTACGTTCTTTCATTTTCATTTATGCAACAATGATGCAAATATAGAAAAAACCCGGACTCCGCAATTTTGTTTATCATGAGTGAAAAGATTTATTAAACTTAACTTTGCACGATACTCTTTCGCATGAAGGCCGTAACCCTGCTCAAAGAACATCACCTCCGCAAAACGGATTTCCGAAAGGAAGTATTGGAAATCTTTCTAGCCCATAAAGGACGTGCTTTGTCTCATGCCGATCTCGAGATGGCTTTGGATTCTCCAGACCGCATAACACTCTACAGAACTTTGCGATCTTTCGAAGAAAAAGGATTGATTCACCAGGCCATTGACGGTAGCGGCACCAATAAATACGCTTTGTGCCGGGATGACTGTACTGCACATATCCATTTGGACAGGCATGCCCATTTTCACTGCCAAAAATGTGGATTAACGCTTTGCCTGTTCCACGCAATGAAGGATTTCAGATACCAGCTACCTGAAGGTATGAAGGCATCTTCTGCCGAAGTAATTATCAAAGGTGTCTGCGAAGACTGCTCCTGAGCTATTTCTGAATGCTGGAAGAATAGCGATAAGAGGTGCTCCCTAAGTTTCCATAGGCATCCTGTGCCACAACGATGACCTCAAAATCACTTACATCATCCGATTGTTCAAAGCTTATTTCAGTTTTGCCATTATTCACAACAACTTCGGGATCCCAAAAGATAACAGGTCTGAAAACGGGTACATAGCCATCCCCTACCCCAGATCGCCCTTCAAGAAATTTGCCTTCCGGCTGTATACCGCTAACTATGAAAATATCCTCTTCTTCCTCTTCGGGGATGTTGATTTCTGGAAGCGTCGTGTGAATAAAGACAAAAGCGCTGTTTCCAAAAGTACCAAAGTCATCCCTTATGCTTTTGGTAATGAAATACAGGTCTACGGATTCAATTCCATCAAGCGACATCTTACCAATGAAGTCGGCATTGCGCGTAATTTTTCCATCTATAATGAATATCGGATCGCCGGTAAAGTGCCTAATGTTTCCTCTTCCTTCCGGATTGTACATTCGAGCACTGAATGTGCCATCCCTGTTCTTAGGGAAATCAAGCTGTGAATTGATCAATTCGTTAAAAAACTCAGCAATATTTCTGAAGTCTTCGTACTCCTTGATGTTGAATGTGCCATTGGGTTTCAATTGCTTGACATCTATTTCAGGTACTTCCACCTGGATGGGGGATTCCTCAACTTTAAAGAACTGGTAAATCTTTTTGCGTTTACGGCTTGCTTCAAAATAGTTTTCGATTTCTTCATTGTAAACAGGCATTCCTACTGATTTCGGATCATGTCTTTCGTTACGAACAATATGAATACTTGGATGCTCTTCGAATATGAAACCAATCATCTGGACGGGTTTTTTCCCTTTGTAGTCAGGTAGGCCAATGATGAAGTCACCTTCATCGTTGGACTTGGTATAGAACATCCTGTTTTCCGTACTGCTGTAAACACCAAGGACATTTCCCTGCAGCGGCTCACCATTATCACCTACGATTTTACCGGAATGATACAAGGTGCTACTCAGCGGTATATATTGCAATTGGTCTTCTATTTCTGCCCCCCTTACCATTTCGTTTTGGGCACTCTTGATGAGATTGCGATCGATAACAGAAACGGACATATTGGCGTCCACTGCTTCACCATTTTCATCTCTAACACTTATGGACATATCAACGGTGCCTCCGGGATGTACAGTACTTTGCACAGGAGACAATTCGATAACCAGTCCTCCCTGGGGAGGCATCGGATCAGAACCCGCAATGACCGGATCGGGCGTTCCATTGGCAACAGGTGTTTGAAGATCATTGTAAACCGGTACGCCAAACACCGCCAAAGGTTTTTCTGTCATTCCTTGTTCTTCTGCTACAAAAAATCTGAAATCATAATATCCCTGGACAAGCGTGTAAGGTGTCTTGTAATAGCCGTGTAAGTAGGTTTTTCCTTGTGACTTGAGAAAATACGACTCTCTCAGTACTCCGTTAGAATCAGTTACATCGACTCTGACAGCCAAATTTTTTTCGTTGAACGGTTCGGGAAGATACAGTTTATACCATATCACTTCTCCTGCCACGTAAAACGATTTATCGGTATGCAGGTAAGCCTGTCCCGATAAGATCGAAATTGCTCCGATCAACAGCAGCGCTAATACATAAGGGTGCTTTCTCTTCATTGCAGGCACAGGTTAAAATTTCCAAAAATCTGGTTGCACAGTGGTACTGCGGGGTTGGCTAAGGCAGTTGCAACAAGTCAATATAAATGGACACTCTCCACCCGGCGCAGGCGGCGTATTGGGTGGGCAAAGCGTCGCAATGGGGCCCAGTTGAAGCGAGTCAATCCCAAAATGAAGCGTATCCGCCTCGGTAACATAGAAGTATCCGAAGATTTCATCTTCGGGCTCGTCGACATTATAGAAGTTGGTTTGAATTTTTCCCGCAGGTGCCTCAAACATGTTTCCAGTCCTCCTCAACAGCTGCTTTACATTGTTCCAATATTCAAAGGCCCCTTTACTCAACGAATATTGTATGGCCGAAAAATAAAATCCCTGTGCAAAACGGTAATCTATTGGTGTCTCAAAAAGAGGAAAATCGACTACTTTGTCAGATACTACCTCTGTCGGATCAATCACCTTGATGTCCCCTTTGCCTATGGTTTCAGTGATGTAACAGGATTTGGGGAGTACGCGAGATTGAACCGGTGTGTCGGTTACCTTGAATGTGCGCTCCAACTCCCACAGTACTCCTGCATTTCCCGACTGGTTTTTGACAGGTGTCGTAATTAGAAATTGCAGCTCTTCACGTGTTTCATATTCGCCCTGTAGGTTGACGACGTCTTTTACGACCATTTTCGTTTGGATCTCTTCAGCCTTGGGAACGGGATATAACGTTTCAAACGTTGTTTCATACCGGCGATTGTCAAAAGTTGAAACCTGGAGTTTATAAGACCGGCCATAGTCTACTACGATAGGACTTGAGTCGTCCAGAATGCCCTGGTACAAACCATTCCCAAGCTCATCTAATTCGAACTTGTTTCCTTCCTCATCGACCAGGAAATGCTCGCGGACATTGACAGGTTGAAGCGATGCGGCCGTAAAGTCAAACAGTTGACTGACCCTCATCGTGATGATTGAGGGTTCACCCTTGACCAGTCGTGCCTGGATGGCAAGACTTTCTCCAAATCCGGCAGGTACTTCAAGATCTATTTTTTCGAGACACGAAGTAGAACTGAGCATCAAACCGAAACAAAGCAACAGCCTGATGGACCAGAACACTTTATCGTTTGACTTCATAGTAGTTCGAAGTTTAAGGTTAACGACGGAAATACTGTTCCCAATACAGCAAGTTTATTGGCTTCGGCACTTTGGAAAGGTCCTTCAGTAAAAAAGACCGAGAAGGCATTTTTACGTCCCAACACGTTGTACAAAGAAAAAGTCCAGCTCGTCCTGAATTTCCTGTCTCTTTTGTACCCGCGTCCAATTGTGTATGCCAGGTCCATTCGCATATAATCCGGGATGCGAAGTGCGTTTCGGTTTGCATAAACCGGTATGATCAATCCATTGGATGTGGCGTAGTTGCCAATAGGAGGAGTGGTCGGTCGTCCTGTTGAATAATTAAAATTCAGTGTCAGTGTATTTCTGCGGTTGGGATTGTAATTGAACACGAACGAGATATCGTGCGGCTTGTCAAAACTGCTGGGATACCATTCTCCCCTGTTGATGCCGCTTATCTTCCTTTCTGACCTGGAATAGGTATAGCTCAACCACCCGTTTAGGATTCCTTCCTTTTTTTTCACACTCAACTCGAGGCCATATGTGCGACCTTCACCATTGAGCAATTCCGTTTCTAGGTGGTCGTTTACCGCGAGATCTGCAAAATCCTTATAATCGAAAAGCTGGTCTATCAATCTCGTATACACTTCAAGGCTCGTCTCCCAATTGTTATCCTGAAAATTCCTGAATACACCAACGGAGTAATTATGAGACCTAAGAGGTTTGATGTATTCTGTACTTAATTGCCATTGACTCGTCGGAGTCGGTGAGTCAGAGTTGAATATTTGACTGATAAACTGAGAAGTACGGCTGTAGCCTGCCTTGATCGAAGTCTGGTCAGACAATTGAAATCGCATTGAAATCCTTGGCTCCAAGCTGTTGTAAGAAGCTAAGGTACCCGTCTCAAGATTCTCACCAATGATTTCTGAAAATTCGGGTCGTTCGGGGTTTTCATAACTAAAGACTGTGTTAGGCCCTCGATATTGATAGACGGTGAAGCGAATACCCGCTGAGATCAGCAATGCGTCTGAGATGCTGTATTCTGCATTTGCAAAAACAGCTGCTTCAACGCCCTTGTCTTCTTCCAGTTTTTTTGGTACAATGGTCGAGAAATCTCCGAAAGGGCTGCTTTCACCAGGATTAACTGCATACAAAATGGCAGATGCACCAGCATTGATTTCGAGGCTTTCTTCAGGGACATACCTCAGGTTCTCCCTAATCTTGGTGTATTTTATGGAGTTGTCTAATTGCGAGGCATCCAGCCCCTCGAAATCGAACTGAGTGCTTTCAAAGTTGCTTGCTGCTACTGACAACTTAGAAAAGATGTTGTCACCCAAAATGGCCTGGTAGGTGAATTCTCCAAGCCACGTGGTGTAGTCAAAGCCAAATTCCTGGTTATAGGTAAAATCATCTGTCGAGGAGTAGCCTGAGACAATGAATGAGTGCCGTTCGTTCGGTTTAAAAGTCAGCCTGGCATTGGCGTCATAGAAAAAAGAAGAACTTCTTTGAACTTCGATGCTTTCGACCCTTGAAATGATCCAGTCGGTATAGGACGAACGACCACCAACGATGAAAGACACCTTGTCTTTTATGATGGGTCCTTCCAGGCTTACCCTGCTTGAGACAGGACCGATACCCCCTTTGATTCTGAAACGGGTGAAATCTCCGTCCCGCATCTGGACATCCATGACCGACGCCAGCCTTCCTCCGAACTGGGCCGGGATATTTCCCTTATACAATTCCACAGTACGGATCAATTCAGAATTGAAGGTGCTGAAAAATCCCAATGCATGGGAAGAGTTAAATAAAAAACCCGCATCCTGAAGGATGAGATTCTGGTCTACGTCACCGCCTCGAACATTGAATCCGGAAGCGCCTTCTCCTATGGAACTCACCCCAGGCTGTAGGAGGAAGGAGCGCACCACATCTACTTCTCCAAGAAAGGTGGGCAACTTTTCAATCGTCTTCAGGTCTATACTTTCTACCCCTATTTGCACACTGCCCACACTTGCGTTGGCTGCTTGAGCACTCACCGTTACCTCGCTCAACTCTATGGCTCCTTTATCCAGTTGTATATCGAGTATTCCGTCACTGCGGATTTCCACATTTTCGAAAAAATCCGTATATCCGACAAAGGTTACCTGAAGCTGATGTTCTCCCGCAGACAACTGGAGTTCGTAACTGCCGTCTGGGTTGGTAATCGTGCCCAAGCCGGTATTATTGGACCTTACAGTTGCACCTATAATCGGTTCTTCGGTCTGTGCATCCGTGATGAAGCCTTTGACCCATGCTTTTCCCGATGCTGACAACAGTGAAATATCACCAACGACGATCTTGCGTTGTGCATCCTCCTGCTTATTCAGATTACCGGAAAGAGCCTCATAGTAATCGGATGAAAAACTTTCCTGAACGATGATTTTGGGCAAAAGTACCATGGCATAATCCCGGTAAGGCAATACACCATAAGTAGTCTCTTGCAGCAATTGGTCGAGAACCTCAGTCAGTTTCTTATCGTTAAACCCGAGTGTGAATTTTCGTTCTAACTGATCATCATCTTGAAAGTAGATCTCAACCTGATAGAGATCTTCGAGGGCATACAGGATTTCTTTGATGGAGAGATTTTCAAAGCTGGCGCTTGCTGTCTGATCGACAGAAACCTGTGCGGACAGTTGGTGAATAATCAAGGATACTATCAGGCTAAGAACTGACCACTTCCTTTTACACTTCATTCTGACGAATATTGTTCGGCAATATTAGCTAAAAGATGATACATTGCACCCAAAGCTGCCGGTCGATTTCACTGCAGGCCGGCCCTGGATTTACCGTATGCACGATATCGAACCATATCACGCCTGGAGAGACCTCTACGTTGCCTCCGATGACGAAAATTCTCCCTTCTTTGGGAATGACTATGATGAATTCGTTTACACACAAAAAATCTACAATTATTACATTCATCCCCAATGGGACTATATTGGTTCTCCTACATTGTATCTCAAGTTGCTTTATACCGACTATACCAAAGGTTTTTGCATAATTGAGTTGATGGGTGAATGGAATGATTGTATCAACAACGACATCATGTTCCTAAAGCGTGAAATTGTGGACCATCTCATTCAGCGCGGTATATATCGGTTCATTCTGCTGTGCGAATTGGTCTTGAATTTTCATGCCGATGATGATTGCTACTACGAAGAGTGGTTTGACGACATCCATGAACACAATGGATGGATATTTGTCATCAATGCGCGGGACCATGTCCTGAAAGAAATGAATACCGTACATCTCGAAAATTTTCTTCGCGTTGGCCACCCACTCAATGAGTTGCAGTGGAGAGGTTATAATCCGAAGCACTTATACAAGTTGGTCAAATCATTCAACAAGTAGTTTTGCACAAATCTGGTTTTGTAAATATAATTGGCCACCCCAACGTTGGAAAGTCCACACTTTTGAACGCTTTAATCGGTGAAAGACTGTCAATCATCACGGACAAACCCCAGACAACAAGGCACAGAATCATAGCAATCATCAATACCGACTCCTACCAGGTCGTATTTTCCGATACGCCAGGCCTCATAGATGAGCCTAATTACAAAATGCAAAGTGCAATGAACACATCAGCATTAAGTGCGTTGGAAGATGCCGATGTCCTGCTTCTGATGCTTGATGCGAGTCAACTGGAAGATTTCAATCCTTCCCTGCTCGAACGAATCGGACGCGTCGAAGTACCCATATTTTTAGTAATCAACAAAATCGATCTTTCATCACCGGAAGAGGTGCAGGCCATAGCAGAAAATTGGTCCGGAAAACTGAAGATTGAACACGTTTGTGCCATATCGGCACTGAAAAACTTTGGTACACGGGAATTGCTTGGCTTGATTGTCAAACATCTTCCTGAAGGTCCACCTTACTATCCTAAAGACCAATTTACAGATCGCTCGGAGCGTTTTTTTATTTCAGAAATCATCAGAGAAAAGATCCTTGAATTGTATCACCAGGAAATACCATATTCCTGCGAAGTCATCGTGCACCACTTCCAAGAAAAATCTTCAAAAAAAGGCAAGATCATCCATATTTCAGCGGACATCATCGTCAACAGGAAAAGCCAAAAATCCATCCTGATTGGTAAAGAAGGTAGGGCTATCAAAAAGCTGGGCACCAAGGCTCGTCTTTCCATTGAAGCCTTTCTTGAAAAAGCAGTTTTCCTCGATCTGCATGTAAAGGTCAAAGAGAAATGGCGAGATGATGAAAGAACTCTGAAATCTTATGGATATTTGCAGTAAGAACAGGACATGTCTCATATTGTAGCAATTGTCGGAAGACCCAATGTGGGTAAATCGACCCTTTTTAACCGGTTGATTGGTGAACGCAAGGCGATCATCGACGACGTCAGTGGGGTGACGCGTGATCGCATCTACGGCTATACGGAGTGGAACGGCAAAAAGGTAAATGTCATCGATACGGGTGGATTTGTCTCCAACTCGGACGATGTCTTTGAAGCCGCTATACGATCCCAGGTCGAGTTGGCTATCGATGAGGCAGATGTAATCCTTTTTATGACCGATGTTACCACCGGCATTACCGATCTCGACGAAGCGGCAGCCCACATGCTTAGGAAATCCAACAAAAAAGTCGTGGTAGCCGTAAACAAGGTAGACAACAATACCAGACAATTGGCTGCCAACGAATTCTGGAGCCTTGGATTCGACAACACATTTTTCGTATCATCCATTACAGGTAGCGGGACTGGAGATCTTCTCGACGCGGTTATTGAATTACTCCCCGAAGAAACGCAACTTGATGAGGATAAAGACATACCTCGGATTTCAATTGTGGGCCGCCCCAATGTGGGAAAGTCTTCCCTGATCAATGCTCTCCTCGATGTACAACGCAACATTGTGACAAGTATCGCCGGAACTACAAGGGATGCTATCCATTCGCGATACAATAAGTATGGTATGGACTTCATCCTGATCGATACCGCCGGAATACGGAAGAAAAAAAAGGTACACGAGGATCTCGAATTTTACTCTGTGATCAGGGCTGTAAAAGCCATTGATGAAGCTGATGTCTGTATTCTCATGATCGATGCGACACAAGGTATGGAGGCACAGGACATGCACATTTTTAGTTTGATTATCAAGCGAAGAAAAGGGGTGGTTCTACTGGTCAACAAATGGGATCTTTTCGAAAAAGAAACCAATACTGCCAGGGATTACGAAAAAATTTTGCGGGAACGTATGGCTCCATTTAATGATGTACCCATATTGTTTGTTTCGGCGCTTGAAAAGCAACGCATCTTTAAGGCGATGGAAACGGTCAAAGAAGTATATGAAAATCGCAAGCAAAAAATTAAAACGTCCGTGCTTAACGACGCTTTGCAGGAAATGATTTCCAAGTTCCCACCACCTGCTTACAGGGGAAAGATGATAAAAATCAAATATGTTACTCAACTGCCAACGCATTTCCCCAGCTTTGCCTTTTTCACCAATTATCCCAAGTATATTCAGGGCAGCTACAAAAATTATCTGGAAAATCAATTGCGTCAAAGATTTAACTTTTCTGGAGTGCCTATAAGTATTTTTTTCCGTTCAAAGTGAATTGTGACTATTGAGAGTACGCATATAGATGGATTGTTGGTAATCACACCTCAAATTTTTACGGACGAACGAGGATACTTTTTTGAGTCCTATTCAGAAAAAAAGATTCCAACTCCCCAAAACGTGCGCTGGGTTCAGGACAATGAGTCGATGTCTTCTCGCGGAGTTCTTCGGGGACTGCACTACCAGTCAGGAAAAATGGCTCAATCCAAACTTGTAAGGGTCATTTTAGGTGAAGTCTATGATATTGCCGTTGACCTTCGTCATGATTCATGTACTTATGGAAAGTGGTTTGGTATAATACTCAATGACTCGAACAAGAAACAAGTATACATTCCCCGTGGCTTTGCACATGGTTTTTTGGCACTTTCCGACAAAGCCATTTTTTCCTACAAATGCGACAATCATTATTCAAAGCATCACGACGCCGGAATCCGATATGATGATCCCACGCTGGCCATTCAATGGCCCTTACCGGCATCTGAAATTTTGTTGTCTCAAAAAGATCAAAACCTCCCCTATTTCGATGATTTGCGCAGTCCATGAAGAAGAGAACCAATATTCTTGTAACCGGTGCAAACGGTCAGCTCGGAAAGGAGCTGAAATACGTTGCTGATTTGTCGGCCGAAATCACCACAGAATGCCTCATCCGGGAAGAGCTCGACATCACGGACCAGGGAGCCATATCTAATGCCTTTGATCGCATCTCTCCTCAATATTGTATCAATTGTGCTGCCTATACAGCAGTCGACAAAGCCGAACAGGAAAAGGACAATGCCTATCTCGTGAACGCCTTAGGTCCTGCCCTACTAGCCGATGAATGTGCAAAACGCAATGTGCTCCTCATTCATTATTCGACTGACTACGTATACCATTCAGTAACGGGCAGGCCCATCCTGGAAAGTGACCCCTGCAGTCCAGTAAGTATTTATGCCAAATCCAAATGGCAGGGCGAGCAGAATATAATCAAGTCAGGTGCCTCCTACCTCATTTTGCGTGTTTCGTGGCTTTATTCCAGTTTTGGAAACAATTTTGTCAAGACCATGTTGAGATTAGGCGAGGAAAGAGATCATTTGAAAGTCGTCCATGATCAATTTGGAAGTCCAACCTATGGGAAAGATTTGGCCACTGATACGCTTCGAATCATTGATGTACTGAATAAGTC
>JBFKOL010000122.1:0-10916 GCA_041628815.1 Saprospiraceae bacterium
ACGGCCACGCCTGACCTCTTTGAGGTCTTTGATAAAAGCAAGTTTCTCCTCATTAATGCCATTTTTATCGTGAACAAAACCGGAAGAGTCAGACATGGTAACGACTTTGGCACCCAGTTGAATGGCCTTTTCTACCGTATATATGGCCACATTGCCAGAACCGGAT
Source organism: Saprospiraceae bacterium (assembly GCA_041628815.1). Classification (GTDB taxonomy): domain Bacteria; phylum Bacteroidota; class Bacteroidia; order Chitinophagales; family Saprospiraceae; genus JBFKOL01. The sequence goes on from JBFKOL010000122.1 coordinate 167, forward strand.
ACCGAACAAGTTTTGCCTTCCACCGATTCGCCGACATGTCTCAGCATATTGCGACAAAAATAGACACTTCCATAGCCAGTGGCTTCTGTGCGTATGAGGCTGCCTCCGAATGAAATGCCTTTACCTGTAAGTACACCTACATACCTGTTTTCCAGGCGTTTGTATTGACCGAAGAGATAAGATATTTCCCGTGCACCAACGCCTATGTCGCCTGCAGGGACATCCGTGCGCGAACCGATGTGCCGGTGCAGTTCTATCATCAGGGATTGACAAAAACGCATGACTTCGCGGTCACTCTTCCCTTTGGGATTAAAATTCGACCCACCCTTACCGCCGCCCATTGGTAAACCGGTAAGTGAATTCTTGAAGATTTGCTCGAAACCTAAAAATTTCAATACGCTTTGGGTTACGGTGGGATGAAATCGCAAACCTCCCTTGTAAGGGCCTATGGCATTGTTGAACTGGACTCGCCAGGCGCGATTGGTCCGAATGTTGCCCTGGTCATCTTCCCAACACACCCTGAATATGATGATCCGGTCAGGCTCGGAGAGCCGCTCAAGGATCTGCGCTTCGTGGTACTGGGGATGTTCATTGATATAGGGTATTACGGAATGGGCAAACTCTTCCACAGCCTGATGGAACTCTTTCTCGCCGGGGTTTCTTTTTTTTAACCCGGACATAAAGGTTCGCAATTCAAGAGGTTTGGATGTTCTCATGGGTAGTAATTCATTTTCACTATGACATTTATCTGAGCAGGCAGGACGAAAATATGTATAGTCTTGTTGCTGACTGATGATTCCATAACGATCGGGACATGATTTAACTCAATGACCTTTGCACAACTTTAATGTCGTTGATTTTCGGTGAACTTAAAAATGTTCTTTATTACCCGGCTGGAAATCATTTCTACGCGTCAATCTTCAATTTCACTTGAATCATTCTTTCTGCTGATCTTAAACATTGGTTGGAGATAAGGTCGAAAATACCTTGTTGACATGAATTGTGAAATCATTTTCCATGTGGATGCCGATCAAAATATCTACTTGCGGAATGTTCTGGGTACTCTTGTTTATGGGAGGCTGTTCTTCCTTGAATGAAGAGGAGGCCCGCAGGTCTCTTAAAGTCCTCGACAGCAATGTAAATCGCCTGGTTTACGAAATGTCGGAATTACCAGAATTCAGGGCCCTCTGGAAAATGAACGAAGAAACAGCACTTCCCTTTGATTTTTTTATGGGAAGACTCATCGATCCGCTCAATAAGAAAGATTTCAACCTTCAGCATTTTGCAGGCACTTACACCTGGGAGGCAACATCTGGCACCTATAGGCATTCGATGGAGCCGCGTGACCAAATCCACATTGCTTTTCCACTCGACACTTCCGGTATCGAGATCCGTCTTGTCATTTTAGAGTACGAGGACAGAAAGGTCGATGCTCTGAAGGCTTTTCCCGTGCGATTTGAAGAGAGGATCTTCGTAGATGACGTCCCCAGGATGCACTTGTCCTTTTCAAGCAGACTGGTGGATAAAATGCCGGAGCATATCGATTATCAATTAAGAACCGATGATATAGATTTTGCACTGGAAATGAATCGGACAAGGGAAGGGGATAGCGGCAGTGCTCGATGGAACAGTAGAGTGAAGTACGGCACTACTACACTTTTCAGGCTTGAAGCCCTGGCAGACCTCGGATACGGAAGGAGCGGATACTACCTGAAGAAAGTAGAATTAAACGGCAAGTTGATGGACCATTCGGTTCAAGGAATCATCGATTATACCCGGATCGATCCCAACTCTAAAGCCTATTGTGCTTCTTTCAACAGCAATTCCGATATCCGATTGTATGAAGGCACGACATGGGTATGTAATATCATCCTGGGCGAAGAAAAAAACCAAGAGGAAATCGAACTACAGGTGGCGTTCGATGGAGGCCAAACAGCCTCTCTTGACGATTACCTCCTGGTGGTCGAAGACCTCTACCATTATAAATTGTAAAATTGACATCATGAAAACACTGAAAAAAACATTTTGGCCGGCCGTCCTTTTCGGTATGGCCGCAGGTTTACTTTGGTTTACCGCTTGTAATGACGACAACGATGAACCGAAACCTGGTGAGGATCTCAGCTGGGCTCAACCAGGAGCAGAAGAAGTTATCACCGCGACCAATTTTGATGGGACCACAGCATCCTTGTCTATCGAAATAATAGAAAACGTGGGTGGCATATCAGAGGCAATCATTATTGATGAGGAAGGCGATACCGCCGTATTCGAATTCAAAGCGACAACAGAAGGCATCTATGACTACGTATTGAGCAATGGAGACAGAACCAAACCCAGTACACTGGTGGAATACAATGCCGACGTAGGAATGACCTGGACCTATACGGTTCCTTCGGGCACGGTAGTACGAAGGGAACTTATATCCAAAGGAAATATTTATGTGGTCAGTCAAACCTATCCGACAACGGCTTTTGAGTGGAACCTGGATCGCATAGAATGGCGCATAAGCCCCAGTCGCGGGGTACGCGGCTGTACACTTTATTACAATGACCAGGGGCCAGTAACATTTGAAATCAACTAATGCCTTCAACCTATGGGTCAATATGGCGGCAGAAATGTACGCTAGGAAAATACCGGGATGTTGACGTAAAGAATCAATTTAAGAAGATTTTCCGTTGCCTTATTCTTCTGTTGGTAGCGGCGGCGTTGCTGTTTACAACATCTTGTGGTCATGATGAACACTTGCTGGCTACCTTGCCGGTGTTTGCGGAAGGTACCTCTTGTCCCTTGGGTGACAGTTCACCTGTAGTCTCCATCCAGGATTTGAAACCGGGTGATTTGTTGATAAGGCCGAATATGAATTGGCTTTACGGCACTTCCGGCACCCTGGAAGGAGATTTTTTCGGACATGCAGTAATCGTGACTGAGGGAGCTACGGATTCTACGGTAACAGGTGTAATGCAAAAATCTCTGGTTTTTGAATCAGTGGCGCGCCAGCTGCCAGCAGAACACCAGGTGAGGGAAATTCCTGCCCTGGTCGAAAATGGACCCTACCTTCGGCAAAACCATGCCTTTGTGGAGACAGGTGCCCGCTACAGGCTTCGCCCGGACTTATCGCCGGATCAGGTATCGCGAATGATAGAATATGTGAGAAAACAAGACGATGCAACGCATAGCTGGAGGGCAATTAAGTATTTAGATTCCGATTCATCTAGGGTCCGTTCCAAATGGTACTGTTCATTGTTGATATGGCAAGCTTTTTACGACCTGGAAGGACTGGACCTCGATTGCAACGGAGGTTACGTCGTCTATCCCAACGACCTTATCAACCATCCTTATTTTGACGGGGCCGTCGATGGCGTTCCTAAGAGAGTGCGATTTTAATCAATCAGTAAATCGTCAAATTTGCCCGTGTTTTGTATTGAAAGGTATTTTCCTTATTGAGCAACTGAATTTCAAGTCTAAGTTTCGATACCGGAAATTTTAATTGCGTTAAATTCGCGATCGACCAACTAACCTATCATGTATCGCATTGCTCTTGTTCTGCCCTTGCTCTTTTCACTCGTTTTACTTGATGCCCAGGATCTAAAAGAAAAATTCGCTCCTGTTAAATACCGAAACATCGGGCCTTTCCGTGGTGGACGATCCGTCTGTGCCAGTGGTGTGCCGGGCGACCAATTGACTTACTATATGGGCACTACAGGTGGTGGCTTATGGAAGACCAACGATGCCGGACAGCATTGGAAGAACATATCGGACGGCTATTTTGGAACTGGCTCCGTAGGTGCCGTCGCGGTCTCGGACCGCGAATCCAATGTGGTATACTGCGGTATGGGAGAACATGCTCCTCGAGGTGTGATGACTTCATATGGCGATGGTATCTACAAGTCCACGGACGCCGGAAAGACCTGGAAGCGTGTGGGACTTGAAGAAACCCAGCATATTGCAAGAATCATCGTTCATCCAAGAAATTCTGATATTGTCTACGTGGCGGCACAGGGACCACTTCATGGCAACTCCGAAGAACGGGGAATTTACAAGTCCGTTGATGGAGGAGCTACATGGTCGAAAATACTCTATGTGAACGACATGACGGGTTGCTCAGAATTGTCCATGGATATGAGCAATCCAGAAGTACTGTATGCCACCATGTGGGAACATCAGCGCAAGCCCTGGAAGGTAATTAGTGGTGGCCCGGGTAGCGGGGTATATAAGTCCTCTGATGGCGGAGCGACCTGGAAACAGATTCACGCCGGTTTGCCCGAAGAGAAAGGAAAGATGGCCATCGCCGTTTCGCGATCCAATCCCGAAAAGGTATACCTGCTTTTGGAAAGCGATTCAGAAAAAGACAAGGGTGGTTTATTTGTTTCTGAAAACGGCGGTAAAAAATGGTCTATGGTCAGCGGCGACAACCGGCTTACGCAGAGGGCCTGGTATTACATAGAAGTTTTCGTGGATCCGGTGGATGAACACACTGTATACGTTTTGAGCGCACCGGCCCTTCGATCGATTGATGGCGGAAAGACATGGGAGCGCATTACCGGCACTCACGGGGATTTTCACGACCTTTGGATCAACCCCGACAATCCTAAAAACATGGTCATCGCCAATGACGGGGGAGCAGCCATCAGTTTCAATTTCGGGAAAACCTGGTCACGACAGGACAACATGCCGACCGCACAGTTCTACCGCGTCAGTGTTGACAATGTTTTTCCTTACCGGCTCTATGGAGGTCAGCAGGATAATACCTCTGTACGTATCGAAAACACGGCTCTTGGCAGGTCGGCTATCACCGAACAAAACTGGACCTATTCTGCCGGTGGAGAAAGCGCATTTCTCGCTTACGATCCGGATGATCCAAGGTATACCCTTGGTGGAAGTTACCTGGGCACAATCGAAGTGCTGGACCAGGAAACCAAAGCCGGGACCAACATCATGGCGGCACCCATTCAATATCTTGGGCGCGATGCCTCAGATATGAGGTATAGATTTAATTGGAATGCGCCTATTATCAGATCCCAGCACGAACCCAACACCTTTTACCATGCCGCTCAGGTTTTGCTTCGTACACGCGATATGGGTCAGTCATGGACTGAAGTTTCACCCGATCTCAGTAAAAACGAAATAGAAAAACAGGGTAAAGGAGGAGGTCCTTATACCAACGAAGCGGTAGGAGCAGAAAATTACGGGACCATATCCTATGTCATCGAATCTCCACATGAATCCGGTGTGATCTGGGCAGGTACCGACGATGGCCATGTACAGCTTACAAGAGATAACTGCGAAAGCTGGAACAATGTAACGCCGGCAGGATTGACCGAAACCCTCGTCAATGCCATAGAGGTGTCTCCTCATGATCCGGCAACAGCCTACATTGCCACCACGCGTTATAAGTTCAACGATCACACTCCTGCCTTGTACAAAACCACCAACTATGGAAGATCCTGGACTGCCGTTTCCACGGGCATACCCTACGGTGCATTTACTCGTGTGATCCGCGAAGATGACGTCAGGAAGGACCTGCTTTATGCCGGGACGGAAACAGGCGTCTATGTTTCGTGGAACGGTGGTAAACAATGGCATCCGTTTAACCTGAATCTACCAGTGACACCCATCACCGATTTGCAAGTAAAAGAAGGTGACCTGGTCGTGGCAACGGCAGGTAGATCTTTTTGGATATTGGATGATCTGGCGCTGCTCAGACAATTCAACGGCACCCAAGATGCTACGGTTTTATTTCAGCCTCAGGATGCCATCTTGGGCAACTGGAGAAGTCCGATGAACGGCGACACCCGGGAATTCGAGGGGACCCACCCATTGGCAGGTATCAACCCTCCCAATGGCATGGTGTTATACTACTATCTGCCTGATACCATAGGTGAAAAGGAAGTAACGCTGACCATTGCAGATAGTGAAGGCTATACGGTGCGAAGGTTTAGTTCGAAACCCAATAAAGACTACCAGCGATATGACGGAGGGCCTCCTGCTGAACCCGTATTGTCCAGGCATCCTGGGCTAAATCGGTTTGTCTGGGATCTAAGGCACAACACCATGCCGGGTGTTCCGACGGCATATATAGAAGGGAGTTACCGAGGGCACAAAGCTATTCCTGGTGACTATGCCATTACCCTGAATTACGGTGACGACCAGTGGTCCACTGAGGCAAGGATCGGCGCCAACCCGCTGTATGAAATACCGGTGTCCCAATACAATGACTATGATGCATTCATGAAAAGCGCGGAGGGTGCGATTACCGAAATGCACGTTATGATCAATGATATCAAGTCCAAATACGACCAATTGCAGGATGTATTGAAATCGCTTAAAACCAAGGAGCTCAAAGATTTGGAAATGAATGTTAAAGATCTATTGGCCAAAATGAAAGCATGGGATGAAGATATGGTGCAGCGAAAGTCCAAAGCATATGACGATGTGGAAAATTTTCCTAATAAGTTTACCGCCAACTATCTGTTTGTGATCAACCATGCCGAAAGTGATGTGCCGCGCATTACACAGCCCAGTCTTGACCGCAAGGCAGAATTGGATCAGAAGTGGGAAGTACTCAAAGGTAGGGCAAAAGAAATTTTGGACACCGATGTTCCCGCTATTAACCGGTCTTTGTGGGCTGCAGGAATTGGCGCCGTGAGATAAGGATAGCTGAGACGTACATACCTTGTCAAGCTGGTATGATGTACTAAATTACGGCATTCGATTGACGACCTTCTCATTGGAGCACAATGGTCAATGCAAGCGAGAACCCGTTGTTTCTGAATGCATTGGTGCCTTTCACATCAAACGATCCGTTTACGACAATGACAAAATTCTCGCCTGTTTCAACGGTAAACCCGGGATGAACAGTTAATACTTTTCTACTGATATTTTCAAAGCGGCTTTGTTGCCAACTCATTCCGAAGATGACTTGAAGCTGTCTTTTGTGGAAATAGTGACCAATATCCGCATTAAAGAACAAGTTGTCTTTGCCCTCGTCGATCGATTTTTTAATAAACCGATAGTAATCCATATTGACATCGATGGCAAGATCAGGCGATAAATTACTCGTTAAAATGATACCTCCTCCTGTTTTCGCTATAGTATTCGAAAACCTGACAGATCGCCTTACGGTCTTATTTCCCATGGGAAAGACGAACCCACCCATCAAGGCAATACCGAGTTTGTCATTGCCTGATAACAAATATTTTGCTCCCACGGTAGCCAATAAAAGATCATTGGAATACGATACACCCAGTTCAGCTCTGTCAGCTATGCCATAAGTAATGCGGTAGGTCAATCCCGTGACCCATCTGATGCTGTCACCATTCAAGGAGAATTCCCCAAGTGTGCCATTGTTGTCCCAATATTCGCTGGATTGAAAATGAAAAAACAGGGGCTCAAACTCCAGTTGGTTAGGTTGAATAGGCCTGGCATTCAAAGCATTGAGCTTTGATCCCGACAAACCTGACAATTGTCCCGATAGGTTTAAAGACCATAAACACGATCCTAAAAAGAGAAATATGAGTGTAAAGTGGTTGCTCATTTTGTGGTAGTGAACAAGCTGGTTGTGCGCAGATTTCGATGGACAATTTCTTTTAAATACCTGCAAGTAACCTGCCAAACAGGTCGGCACCCGTTATGATTTTCTTTTTGTCCTTTTGCCAGAACAAGGCGATATCGCGATCTATGGGCATATCCGAATGATCGAGAACTTCTTTCTTGAACCTTAGTATCAAATCGCCCAAATTGACGGAATCGTCTCTGATAACAATCGGGGCATGGGTATACTTTTTTATTGAGGAACCGGGTGGATCCTCATACAGCGATCGGATGAATCCGTCCGCATCGAGGACAGCCTTTGGATTGTCATTTTCATCGGTAAAAATGATCCACTTTTCGCCCGACCGGTTGATGTTCCTGACAAAGTCATCTTGCAGCGATAACGGGTGCTCAGGGTACTGCAGCCTTCCATCCTTTGAAGACAGACGGATCACGCTTTCCATATTGACAGGTTCACCTTCTTGGGAAACGCTTATGTCATCAATATTGAGAAAATTGATGGCGCCGATTCCTTCGACTGTGTCAATTTCGCTTCCGCGGTCCTCAATGTGCTTGGCAAGGAACATTTCAATATTGGTTTCAGAAAAAAACTGCTTTGTCTCTTTGCCCAACCACTTGTCCAATAGCAAGGCGCACGGTTTTGCCACGGGGAATAGCAGAAATTGATAGAATCTCAGCACGGGTGCAAGAAGGGAAGCCATCTTCAGGGCGTTGCGTGAAAAATAAGCCTGGGGAATGATCTCGCCAAAAAATGTGATCAGGACAGTGGAAAAAACAAAAGACAACAGACCTGTCATGACGGATTCTGACAACAAAGTAAGAAGGACATTGATACCGACATTTCCCCAAAGAATGGTCGTAAGAAGAAAATTGGAGTCTTTTCTCATCTCCAGGACTTTAGCAGATCCCGGACTCTTGGAGGATTCGGCTTCAATTTCCAACCTTAACCTTGTCAGGCTGAAAAATGCCAGGTTCAGCCCCGAAAATATGGCCGATTGTGAAATACAAAATGCTATGCTTAGCCAGGTGAATGTTTCGTTCATTAATGTACAATTAAAGAATCAATGTTACTGGTTCGATTCTGAGTGCAAAGAAGGATGAATTCTTTTGTATCTCATTAATCTCTGCTCTTCATTGTAAAAATACAATGAAGATATTGGCGTTATTCTAACCTGCGATGGTATGTCGCCGGTCGGATGAATGCAGCGCTTATGATCGGGTATATTGATTATTTTGGCACCAGGAACACAATTCGGCCAATAAAACAAAAAATTCTTTCCGATCAGTCTCATTGAAAATTACCCCATTATAGGCATTTGAATCGAGTGCTGTTAGGGCCTCGATGAGATTATGCCGGCAGTATTATTCAGGATGGAATCATTATTCAACTTTTTAGAGAATATGTTAGTGAAAAATCTACAAAACCGTTCCAATAGATTCAGGAGCATTATTACCGGGGTATCCTGTAATGCCTTGTTCATCATTTTACTCCTTCATGCTTGTTCATTCAGTTTTTATCCCGATAGTAATCATCCGGGTGAAAAGATATATGCAGAGTATTGTGCCGATTGTCACGGTCGTGATTTGGAATCCTTTGCAAGCTGGGAATGGACCTATGGAAAATCCAGGGAGGCTGTTATAGAATCGGTGATGAATGGCAGGGATTACGGTGCCATGCCAGCTTTCGGGGAGTCCCTGGATGGTGAAAAATTAAACGATCTCGTGGATTACATGTTGGGTGGTATCAAGGCTTTGGAGGACAACCCTCCGGCACCGAAAATAATACCAGCTTCCAGGACGTACAAATCGCGTGAATTGTCATTCAACCTGGAAATCCTTGTGGACGATATGGACATTCCGTGGGGATTGGCGTTTTTGCCGGATGACAGGATCCTTGTTACCGAAAAAAGTGGACGTTTGTTTCTGGTAGATAAGGACCGCACCAAAAAAGAGATTTTCCAAGTACCAGAGGTCAACCCTGGAGGCCAGGGAGGGCTGATGGATGTAGCGCTTCACCCCGATTATGCTTCTAACGGATGGATTTACCTTTCCTATTCAAAGGTACAAAACAAGGAGGGCAGGTCCGGCAACACCACAGCGGTAGCGCGTTACCGGTTGAAGAGCAATGTCCTGGCAGACGAGGAGATCATTTTCGAGGCCCAGCCCTATAGCCGTACCCGCCATCATTACGGTTCCAGGCTCCTCTTTGACCGCGACGGCTATCTTTTTATCACCATCGGTGACCGTGGTGCAAGAGATGTCAATCCACAGCGTATCGACTTATATCCCGGCAAGGTACATCGTCTCCATGACGATGGCTCGATACCGTCTGACAATCCTTTTGCCGAAATGGACGATGCCGTACAAAGTATTTGGTCTTATGGTCATCGCAACGCCCAAGGCATGGCTTTGGAACCATCGACGGGGCAAGTTTGGGTACACGAACATGGGCCACGTGGTGGAGATGAATTGAATAGGGTGCAGAAGGCCAAGAATTACGGTTGGCCCATAGTCTCTTACGGTATCAATTACAATGGTACCCGGTTCACGGACCGCACCGAGGCACCAGAATTCGAATCACCAATCCATTATTGGGTGCCATCTATAGCCCCCAGTGGAATGACTTTTGTCGATGGGGATGTGTATCCTGGCTGGGAAGGCGATTTACTGCTGGGTTCTCTGAAGTTTGAATACCTGCATTTCTGTGAAATGGACAAGGGCAAAGTCACTGGCGAACAACGTCTAATGGAAGGCATTGGGCGGGTAAGAGATGTAAAGCAAGCGCCCGACGGATACATTTATGTGACGGTTGAAAATCCCGGAAGGGTCTATCGCATTGTTCCCGAACGACAATAAAATACCAGGGTTACAGGAATTCCCGCTCTTTGCACTATACACTTTGCACCCCGCATTCACCTTTTTGCCGTCAACATTAATAATGTGATAAGCTTTGGGTGTAAAGCTTTGGGTTAAAAGTTCAAAGGTGTTTTGAAAATTAATGCGCAGTTGACCATATCCTTAAAGTAAAGAACTGGTAAGTCGCGCAATGGGCTCCATGATACGATTGCGATCACTGCGAGCCGGAAACTTTGCAAGGGTGAGTGTTTCGCTTTCTTTTAAATCATCCATGAATTGCTCTTTTAATTCAAGAGCAGTTTCTTCATTATAGACCAAGGCATTGACTTCGAAATTGGCTATGAAA
>JBFKOL010000123.1:0-10879 GCA_041628815.1 Saprospiraceae bacterium
AGTCCCCACCCTCTTGTCTGTCCTGAAAGTATGGACTGGTTGTGAATAGGCAACCATATATCCGTCTCGAGTTGTTCATAATCGGCCTGTTTTCCCGGCTCCACTTGCATATAGTTGACCTGCATAAAGGGGGCAGGGGTCTCCAGTGGTATCCTTGGCGCGGTGGCTACACTATAGTACAGCTCGGACTTTACTGTCTGGCGTGTCTTCTGAGTCTCCTGGAGTATGTCTTGTATTGACTTGGAAGGATGAATTTGCCTGGGGATATCTGCATCCCATGGACTTTCTAAACGTTCCGCACTATCGTAGAGGTTGATGACCACATAATTGTACTCATCTCCGGTACCTGAAAACTCGACTGCGTACAGATACCAACCTACGATGATGCCGCGCTTGACTCTTTCTTCATGCATAGGCTTCCAGATTTCTTGTTCGAAATTCAGGTAAGCCGCATTGGTTTCAGGCTGCACTTTCATATAGTCCACTACAACATACAGGGCAGATTCTGTCTGAGCTTCGAGGCGAAATGCAAACATTATCAGGGCTGTGATAAGTATTGCGGTTTTGAAGATAAAACCTTTTAAGTGTTTAGCTAAGATGTAAGTTAGACACATAGAGTCAGGTATTAGATGTTGAGCCAATAAGAAAATTTCAAAACGACTCCGCGATTTTTCACACCCAGGTTGGTGGGTATATAGTTTTCCGTGTAAACCAGGAACAAATCAGATACCGGTGCAAATCGCCATTGGAGCCTTGAGTTGAGATTGACATTGTCGGCCTGTTCGTTGTATTGGATGAATGTGGTCCAGAAAAGTGAGTTCGAAAAGGTAAGGTCGATACGCGGGCCGATCAGCCAGAATGATCCATCGGGATAGGGATCGGGCAGGTCGACTTGGTTGTAAGTATAATTCAGTTCCAGATTGAACATGGGCCTTATCCTATAACGAATGCCGCCGGATATATCAATCCCGCTGCCGTTGTAGAATCCTCCAAACCCTGCGCGAACATCAAAGGCCAAATCCCGTCGTCCGTCCGATTCGAAACTGATGTTGACATTTTGCCAGGTATACTCACTGCCTTCCGGCAGGGGTATGGCGTCTTCCGAGGACCTTGTCGGATCGAAATCGTCAAATAGCCTCACATAGTTGTCCGCAAATTCAATTTCGAACTCACTGGTATTCTGAAATTCAATGCGATACCCTAATGACGTTTCCCTGTCCGTTTGTTTCCAGTCCAGGTCGAGGAAATACCTCGAACGAAGGCTAAAACTGTGTCGGTTGACTATAGATTGTTGAGGGAAAATACTGTATCGTGCAAATGGCCCGAAATTGATATAAGAAGTGCGCGGGAAAAAGCCCATCTCAGCATTGAAATTTTCACCTACGTATTCGTGTGACCAAAAGATAAAAAACTGCCGCGTATTATACCTGATACTGGTGCCGTGGACCCAGTTTCCCGAGGTATTGACAGGGTCATCCGATTTAAAGACGTACATATCTCCGGTCCAGCGGTCATTGGATGTAAGCAGGTTGTACTGGAGTCCATAAACCCGGTTGTATTTGTTCTGACCTTCAAAGTTGAATCCGTTTTCGAGGTCTTTATTAAAATTGATCGCTTGTTTATTGGTGATAATCGCCTTGATATTGGAACGTCCGAATACCTGTTTCTGAATGGTGGCAACCGTAAAGTTATAAGCCGGGATATCGTCGCCGTCATTTTCTTTGTGTTCGGTTTGTGCATTGAGGAGACCGATCCTCGTTCCGCCTCCTACCTGGCCGCTGAGTCTGGCACCAAAAAGCAGGGAAGATTGTAATCCCACCCTTCGCGAGAAAAATACTTGTGAGCGCCGTCCGCCAAAATCGCTGAATAAATCACTGTTTTCTAGGAAAAACTGTCTTCTTTCAGGGAAGAACAGTTCGAAACGTGTGATGTTTGTCTGTTGACGATCTACTTCTACGGTTGAGAAATCAGGATATACTGTGAGATCCAGGTTCAGGGAAGAAGACAACGCAACTTTGCCATCAAATCCGGCTCTCGCCTGGCTGTTGACTTTGTCGTCTACATCAAAATCCTGGTTGGCAGAGCCTGAGACGTAGGGAATGATGCTCAAATTGGAACCTGCCTTGGGAGGTTTTTCGTCCCATTTCAGGCCGCCTGAATAAGAAAATGAAGTAGGCCTGAACTGCCGCTTGACAGTAGTCCAAGTGGACCGCTCGTTCAGTTTTAAATCGTTCCGTACAAATTGGATATTCCAAAGAGAAATGTCATCGACATAACGAATGGATTTAAAAGGAATCTTGATCTCCGCAACCCATCCGCCTTCGAAATCCTTGACTTTTGAAAACCAGACGTTGTCCCATGACGAAGATACCGGATTAAAGCCACCACCGCCTCCAGTAACCAAACCCTCGAACTGCACCCCGAGCGGGGTAACAGCAAAGACATAACCGTTTGTCATGTCGTCGAACGGATCAAGTACCAGCATGAAATAATCATTGTTGCGCTCCTCGAAGTCCCTGCGCAGGGATTCTACGATGTACTTACCTGCAACCTCGTCATAACATGTAATTCCCGCGTATAGATTGTTTGCATCATAGGTAACCCTCACTTCCGTCCTGGACATGGCCGCAGTATCGTCAAAGGGAAATTGCTGGTGAAAATCGGAAGCTACATCAGCCGACTTCCATACCGCCTCATCAAGGACTCCGTCGAGTACAATCTCGTCGGTGGTTTTGGTAATTTTCAGTGTTTTTTCCGGTATTCTTTTGCCCTTGGCTCTGGTCTCAAGGGATAATTGAAAGCGATCTTGAGTATATGCATTTACAGTCCCTATCAAAAGAAAGGTACCAACCAAAAAGATAGCAAAGCGATTGTTCATCAGACGACTCAATTAATCTTACTTGATTCACCACGTTTTACCAGAGCGTCATACATTGACTATAAAGCAACAAAGATACTCTGCAGGAATAAAGCGTTGGCAGATCCCCATCATTCCATCAAGTGATTTATCTGTCAATTTGTACAAAAGTACGGTTCACTATGACAGCAGAGAACCAAGATTCACCTCTTTAGACACAGTGAGCGTGTCAAAAGTTTAAAGCCTCAGCAACTTTTATTTTTTTACGGTTAAATAAAGTCTTGACATAGGTCATTTTAAGGTAATGATGACGTGATTGTATGTTCAGCCAGCAGGTCAATTTTAATTGAATGGATCTAAATCTGGCACCGAAATCCCTTGTAATGCAGTTGTCGTTATAGATGGGGTAGAGGTCTGAGAGGAGTGTAAAGCGCCACTGCAGTCGAAAATTGATGCCCATTAAAGCCATTATGCTGACAAGTCGAAGCATTTCTTGACAAGTGACTAGATCGCTGCGTTGCACAATATCGACCAAGAATGAAGAATGATGAAGTACACCTGCAGCATTGTGGGAACCAGTGCGAAATTCGGGCTGCCAATTACCGGAAACAACAAGAAATTTTATTGAAAACATACGATGTTTCTGATAGCGTAAGCCATCAATTCTTCTGATATTGAATGCAAATAGGAATTAATATGAAATATTTTACCACAGTAGCAGCGGTGATCGTTACCATGTCCACTGTCGTTTTTACAGGATGCTCTATTTCCTCACCTGACAAAACGAGTAGTGGAGATTCGATGAGTTCAGCTCTGCTTCGGCACGTCGTCCTTTTTAAATGGAAAGAGACTTCCGGTGAATCGGATATTCGTCAAATCGAAGACGCTTTCGCTGCTTTGCCCTCGAAGATCCCGCAGATTAGAGATTTTGAATGGGGTTTGAACAATAGCCCCGAAGGTTTGGACAAGGGTTTTACCCATTGTTTTTTTGTGACCTTCGGCAGTGAAGAGGACCGGGCGATTTACCTGCCGCATCCCGATCACCAGGCATTTGTGGAATTGTTGGGACCGCATTTGGAGGATGTGCTGGTGTTTGATTATTGGACCAGATAAGTTCAGAATTAATAGTCATTACTGTCCGGTTAAATCTCAAATGACCCTATATATTTGATACAAGTGGCTGATTATCAGCAATGACAGGCATCCGTTTAAAAAGTAACCCCCTCCATTCTTATTTCTATTCGGTGTATTGATGTTTTCGAACGCTTTTTAGTGCATTTCATGTCGATCTCATGTTTTACCAAGAAGGACCTGTGCTGCTGTCAATGGCGATCAGAAGTAAAAATACCGTTGCGCCTGCACGCTGCCATAATTCACTTGTACAAGCGCAGGCGGGGCTTATCCTGCGCATTTACCGATTTCAGATGAAGTATTCGTAAGAAATATAGGCTTTACGGAGGTCACGCCTGCAAAAAGCAGGATGGAAAAGCAGGTATTTTTCTTTTCCGAATCCATTGGAACTTGCAATATTGAGCCTGTAACGGTGCTCGTCTCCCGCCATATTCAGCAGCACGAGCTTTTGTACACTCGTATGTTGAGTCTATCCATTATTTTTTTGGAGATAAAGGCAAAGAGAATGGGAGATTTATTTTGTGCAAATCTCAATTTTTCATATCCTCAATCCTGAAATGGCCCTAAAAAAACCTTCTTTCCTCGAGCGGGAAATCGGTAATCTGGAGCCATCACTCATTTCCAGTACATTCATTTTTTTCCAATATTTATTGATTTCATGAAGGTTCACGAGGTGAGATTGGTGTATTCGCTGAAATGAGAAGTCTGAAAGTAAAATTTCCATTTCTTTGATAACCTTGCTGATAATAATTTTGTTAGCATGCTTTAAATGAAGCGTAGTATACGCGGCTGAGGCTTCACATCGGATAATATCACTAATTTTGACAAATTCAATTCTATCGGTTGTAGAAACTGTTAAAATAGGCTGCTCATCGCTTTTGAGTTTCAAGTTGTTCAAAAGACTCCTTAATTGATCATCGGTAATGTTTTTTGTACCGAGTCTAATGCATTTTTGCACTGCTTTTTTTACTTCATCGATGTCAAGTGGTTTTAAAAGATAATCTACAGCACTGAATTGAAATGCTTTGATTGCATATTGATCAAATGCAGTGGTGAAGATTACATGAAAAGAAAGGTGACGCAAAGATTCCAATAGATCAAATCCCGTCCCATCCGATAGTTGGATATCTAGGAAAACAAGGTCAGGCAACAAGTCATTGATCAAATTTCTTGCTGATATTATAGAATCCGCCATACCTATAATCTCGATCTCAGGGCAACTCAATTCTAACAGATTCTGAATTACCGCCTGGCTTCTTTTTTCGTCTTCAACAATGACGGTTTTCATGTCTATTATTCAAGGGTTAATTCAATAGTCACTTTGGTACCGGCAGCTGTACCATCGGGATTTTTTAAGTCTTCGATATACCATTTGCCTGGTGTGGATGTTTGTTTAAGTAATTCAATTCTTTCTTTCACTATGGACAGCCCCAGGCCATTACTTTTCTGCACGGGGCTGTTCTGAAACTTCTGATGCTTCCTACCCACCCCATCATCTTCAATTACTATCATTAATTTATCTTCTATCTTCCAAAATTTTAACAGCAGATTACCAGCGTCCTTCTTGGTGCTAAAACCATGAAGTATAGCATTTTCAATTTGTGGTTGGACAATGAAAGGAGGAATTTCAGTGGTGTGTATGTCGACTTCGTTACCAATAATTATTTGATAGGCGAACTTATCGGGGAAGCGTAATCTTTGCAATTCGAGGTAGTCTTCGATGAATGTCAACTCGTCCGCAAGAGAGATTGTCTTTTGCGATGAATAGTTAAGCACATTTCTGACCAATCGTGAAAACTTGCTCAAGTAAGTCAAGGCATTTTCCTTGTCCCCAATGAGTATGAATTCCTGGATGGAATTAATGGCATTGAATATGAAATGGGGGTTCATTTGTGACAACAGTGCTTTTTTCTCTAATTCGTGGATTCGGTCATCCATTTCTTTTTGGAGGTGGCGCTTGTTTTCTAGGATTTTGTCTCTTCGGCGAATCAGGTGTACAATAGTCACTGTTAATAGGCTGGAGAAGAACAGAAGGAATGGCCATCGTAAATACCAAGGCGCCAAAACCTTCAACTGTATTAGGGTGGAAGCATCGATTTCCGTTTCAAATCGATCGACAGCGCGAACTTCAAAATTGTACTTGCCAGCAGGCAACTTAGTAAGAAATACCTCTCTTTTTTCACCCATTTGGATCCATTCATCAGAGATCCCCGGGATTCTGTAATCATAAACTATGCGCCTGGATGAAGGAAAATCAAGACCGACATAGCTGATTCTTAAAAATTCGATATCAGCAGATATCTGAATCTCAGAATCTTTATTAAGATCCGGGTAGTAAAGATTCGTTTCTTCGCCCAAATCTATTTTGTCAATTAGAACTTTCGGTCGATAATGGACATGACTTAATTCAGACTTCGAAAAGAAATCGAGGCCATTTCGTCCTCCGAAGTAAAGTTGGTCACCGAATTGAAAACGCACTCGCGGATAGTACAATGCATTTGCCAACCCATCTGTGGAATCATAGTTTTTAAATCGATTCAACTTTGAATCAAAAAACGATATGCCATTGTTAGTAGAAATCCAGATGTCTTCATTACTTGTTATAATCACAGAAGCTACATAATCATTGTAGAGTCCATGGTTGCCATTAAATAAAAAGAACTCTGCAGAAGACGTTCGCTTCACGAGGCCTACATCTGTTCCAATCCAAAGCTGTCCAATACTATCCTTTGCTAAATCATTGATCCTGAGACTAGGTAGACCATGATCTTTTCCATGTTGTGTAAAGGTTTCTTTGCGTGAATCAAAATGAAATAATCCATTACCATCAGAGGCTATCCACAACGATTTTTCTTCAGCTTCGACAATGGTCTGGAAATAAGGATCTGCTCCTTTAAGTTCTTTGGGACGGTGTTGCCGTAATTGGTAATTGGAAAGATTGAATTGTACCAAAGATGACTGACCCGCAATCCAAATGTTTTGGTCAGAATCCTCCAGAACATATCTATTAGAACCAGGAAGATATTCGAAGTGTACAGAGGTCAGGTCTTTATCCAGAACGTGAAATCCATCTATTCCAACCACCAAATAAAATCCAGACTGGGTTTTGGCAATGTTGGTTATGGGATTCACCATTTCTGCCGATTCTAGTGAGATCAGCGTTTGTATACCACTGTTGCTTTCTTCAGAAACCAAGCCCAGCTCTCTATAACCCGCCAAAAACCAGTTTTGGTCTTTGAAAACAGCCGAAATGGATTGCGGAGCTCCGTAGGGATGTAAATAGTTTCGGAATCCACGGTCATGAGGCCATTTAAACAAACCGTCCCCGGGAATATAAACGTTCCCAATGTTGTCCGGATAAGGTGCCCGTAAAAATCGAGCATAGCTTAGGTTGCTATTTTTTCGTGATTCTATTTTGACCTGCTCCTTTTCAAGATCGAAGACCAAGAAGCCTGAACCGAAAGAGCTGTACCATAGAGCGCCTAATTTGTCCAAACAGAAATAAACAGGTGTTGTTGGATCTACAACCTTAATCGGCTGGTAGACTGTGAACTGCGGGCTGACAAGGTCTGAATACCAAAATGGATATTCAGAATTCAACGTCGATAACCAGAGGCTTTTGGATTCTTGAACTTCGAGATCAGTAATTGGGATTCCATCTAGATCTTTAATGTTTCCTGGAAATATTATTTCGCGCTCTTCAGGATCAAAACATAATAGCCCCCTGCTACTGGCAATCCAGATTCTTGCGAGATCGTCCTGCACAAAATCATTGCAGACAATCGTTCCCACTGAGCGCTGAAGATCCAAAACAGGGTGCTCTTCAACCATCTTAAATTGTAGATTTGCGGTT
Organism: Saprospiraceae bacterium; assembly: GCA_041628815.1. GTDB lineage: Bacteria > Bacteroidota > Bacteroidia > Chitinophagales > Saprospiraceae > JBFKOL01. The sequence continues at coordinate 7,842 of JBFKOL010000123.1, forward strand.
TCTTTGATAAGAAATAATCCATCTCTACTTCCGACCCATATGGTGCCATTCTTGTCTTGAAAAATGGCATCAACGCGCCTTGGTACGAAAGGGACGTAATTCTTAATATTGGTGAATTGTTTCTTATATCGATCGGATATGTCTATTCCGTCCCCTACACAAGCTACCCACAATCGACCTTTCGCGTCTTCCGCAATCGCTGTGATAACATAATTTGACAACTCCTGGTCATCTCCGGAAGCCTTGAAATGCTCGAAAGAATAACCGTTGAATTTCCACAAGCCGTCGTGTGAACCAAGCCAAATAAAGCCGTCACGGTCCTGAAAAACACGTCGTGAATCCGGGAGTGGTTGGATTTCACTTAAATTTTCGAAAAGATAATAGGGTGTTTGACCTGAAACTTTGCCTAATCCGGAGAGCCCATGAAAAATTAACATTCCGATTCCAAATCGAAGAAAGTAGGGAGTGATGAGAATAAAAGGATTCAATCGCTGCATGTGCGAAGGTTAAAATTCAGCCGCTCATGTCCACGAATCTATGAATACTCAGTCTTATGGCTCTTCATAAGATGTCTATTAAACGTGTTTTTGCGGGTAAATAGTTATTTAAACGTACCTGTTATCAGTCCATCTATTCTTGTTATCAATTAAGTTCTACTAAATATAAAATATCCCTTCTTAGAGCTAATTCATGAGATAATTTAGAAGTGAATCAAACGTCTTGCAATGAAACTGGCACATTTAATTTTCCAAGAGAAAACCTTTTTTCTTGATGTGTTTTGCAATCAAACGAAACTCGTTTTACTCATTGTGTCTCTTTGTTGTCTGTCGATCGATTTGGGAGGACAGGTGAAAATAGATATCGAAGGGCCAGGAGATCAAATACTAAGAATAAAATCAACAGATACAGAGCGTTCTATTATTGATCTATTTCGTGTACCTGGCCCCGGGGTACGTACCAATTGGAGAATACTCAACGACCTTACCGGAGATCTACAAATACTTTATAATACGAACGATGAATATGTTACCCCCGGTAATATTCTGATGCGCATGTCAGAATTCGGGAATGTTGGTATAGGAGCATTTCCCTTGGCAAAGCTTCATTTGGGTAATGGGAATGCCGCTACTCTCACAGAACATGGTCACTTTATGATCGGTACAACAACCGGGCGCAATCTCATTTTCGACACAGATGAGATTTTTGCCCGGAACAATGGTGCTCCCGGAAATTTGATCTTACAAGAGGATGGAGGAAATGTAGGCATAGGAATAACTGTACCAAGCCAGCCTTTGGAAGTGAATGGTGACGTAACCATCGGAGGAGGCGCCGATAACCATGATGGTGATACTGAGTATATGGTAATTCATGGAGAAAAAGACAGTTGGGCACTTGGTGTTGAAAATCAGGGAGGATTTTTACCTACCGATTTTTTTATAGGAAAATCTACTACCCCAGATCAAATTTTTCATTTGGAGTCCGATGGTGATTTGGGAATAGGTACTCAGCCGTGGGCAAGATTACATATCGAAGGGCCCAACGATGTATCATTAACGACTCATGGAGAATTACTGATCGGTGACCAAGATGGTCTTAACATAGCCATGGACAGAAATGAAATTATGGCGCGAAACGCTGAATCAGGTTCTGGATTGTTTATTCAGCATGAAGGAGGTGATGTAATGTTATGTGGTGAGGAGAAAGGGCAAGTCGGGATTGGAATCCTTGATCCTGCAAACCTTCCGGATTCCACCTATTTACTGGCCGTAGATGGAAAAGTATTGTGTGAGGAGGTGTTAGTAGAGATTTCCACATCCTGGCCAGATTATGTTTTTGAGAAAACATATCCACTACTGTCATTAACTGATCTCGAGCAACAGATAAAACAAACTGGACACCTTCCAAATATTCCGAGCTCAGAAGAAATCGAAAATACAGGCATTTCATTAGGTGATATGCAGGTACGAATGATGGAAAAAATTGAAGAACTAACGCTTTATGTTATTCAATTACACCATCGGAACTTACAACTCGAAAGAAAGATCAAAACACTACAAGAGCAAAGGGATACTCATGAATAGAGCAAAGATCATCGTGGTTTTATTGATAAACATTCAGATGGCGGGCTATGGTCAAGCACCTGTAGCCGTGATTGATTCTGACAGGACGGGAATATGTCTCAGTAACACCGTCACTTTTGCCGATAGTTCAACGAACAATCCGACAAGCTGGCGGTGGACATTTCAGGGAGGAAATCCGTCTTCATCCAGTCTCCAATTTCCCGCCCCCGTCACCTACAACTTTGCAGGGTCCTTCGATGTAACACTCGTGGTCAGCAATACATCAGGCTCAGATACACTTACCGTTCCTGATATGATTCAAGTAGAACTTTGCCGGTTGACCAGTGGCGTATATCGCATACCTTATTTCAATGGTACTGAGGTACGGGTAAATAATGATCATATCACTCATTCCGATGGTCAGCCTGAATATGACATTGTTGGTATCAATGGTACGCCCCCTTATCGCATCGTTTCGGCCAGGGCCGGAATTATCCGACGGATTGTTGATAGCAATAATGCCACAGTGCCACCAGGTAGTGGACCGTGCAACAACAATTACGTCTGGATCGAACATGAAGACGGGGAATGGTCAAAGTATACCCATTTCACCCAGGGAAGTGTTACTTCACCGGCTCCAGCAGGTGCAGGACTGGATACGGGATTGTTAGTCCCTGCGGGACTCTTTCTTGGCTTTGAGGGGGCAGTGGGTTGTGCAACCGGAGTGCATCTGCATTTCGAAGTAGGCGTCCCCGATGACCCGTCAAATCCGGTAAACAACGGCGGATTTATCATTGGAGAAGAACGTATTCCCATATTCTGTGATGTGCCGGGTAATATAATTTTTCAGAATCAAACCTATACGGCCAACCCGTGTTCTTCGAATTGCACCGGCACTATACTTGTTGACGGCACTTACAACGCTGGAGATGTAAATGTTTATATGGCGTCAGAACATATAATTTCACCAGGAGATCC
>JBFKOL010000124.1:0-10871 GCA_041628815.1 Saprospiraceae bacterium
CTTTTCTATCGCTGGAATAAATACAAATAGAACAACTATTGCTATCGATCGACGGTGAATTACAATATTCGAGACCATTCCTTAGAAGGTTATGGTTGGCACAAATACTGGCATAATCATGGATCCAAAAAAAAGATGACTCAATTTTCAGGTTTTTGTAAAATTCAATAAGATTGGATGGGTTATGACCGTATAAAGAATGGACAATTAAATAATTCGTTTTTAAAGATTTTAAGCTCTTCATCAAATCGATGAATTCTTTCCAATTCAGGATAAATTGATCTTTCCCATTGATCATAAGTCTTATGAGATAATCATACTCATAACTTATTCTTGGTAAAAATTGTACGGGCGAAATGTGAATGTAATCGGCTCTTATGTCCTGGAATGACCGTTGTTCTCTTCGAATACAAAATTGTACGCCTCCTACCTCGCGATTGTAGTTGTCGTGACTGAAAGAAAATATTCTGACCGAACCCGATAACTCAACAATGGCCTTTTTGATTTGTGGCACTTTGCTTTTTGAAGGAAGATGTGGCAGGCGACAGTCAGCGACCTTTTGATCCAGGCTCTTTAATTTATCCAATATTTTTCTTTGCCTTTGGTTAGGAAGTTTCCCTAATCTTCCTTCAACCTGACCTTCCATAATGAAATGATAGAAAGGATTGATCTTCGCATTCAAGACGTCCGTGTTGTTTTCCAGATAGTAAACTGTGGAAAAGGAGTGGCTTGGATCATACCCTTTTCTCCATCCTTTAGTACAATAATGCAATACGGGATCATCTGAATTTTTAACTTCCGGATATTCCGATCTGTAATAATCCACATCAAAATGAGATCTAATAACCTGGCATTCTTCTTCTAATCTGGATTCATTAACTTTTTCTTCGTCAATTTTATATTCACTTCGAACTTTGGACTCTGATATGAATGTTTTCATGTTGGAAAGAACAAAACCTTCATTCTCATGTTTCAAAGCATATATCAACTTTTTTAGATTCCTTCTATTCAAAAGGCGAAAAAACAAAAACGGATCCTTTAAAAAATGGGATAAAAGAAAACCTGTAATTCGGAAAATTCTCATTAAAGTTTCACTTCACACTCAACAGCCCTAATTGGGCAACTAAACTAAGAAAGGGATATACAATATGCCCGCAGAAGTACAAAGATGAAATATTTGACATATATTTTTCTTATTCATCCACTCAAATTGGTTTCGCGTAAAACATAAAATTTCCAGAAACGACGAAGGTCGGTCTTCAAGAAGAATTTTATTGAATCCCTGGTAAATGGATGAAGCGATATTTCATTTTTATTCGCATAAAAATTTTTCCTTTTGAGAAGGGCTTTAGGTATATCTGACCCAAATAACATTTTTAAGGTCTTGAAATGGAGGCGTACAACGGCAAATCTCATAATTAGAACATTGACCAGGACAATAGAGAAATACTTAAAAACCGCCCATGGAAGATTTTTTGCGAGAAAGGTTTTCGGCATCAACTTGAAATAAGTATAAAATATATTGCGTTGGATGCGAATCATGTATTCGGCATTACGGATTTTATCGATCGACCGGCTACCCTTGTGAAAGATTACAGCTTCAGGACAAAAGAATGATTGATAACCCATCAAGTTGGCTCTAAGTCCCAATTCGGCATCTTCGTATCCAGTCTCAAAAAATTCATCAAATATGCCTATGTGTCGTAACATTTGAGTAGAATACAACGTAGCACCACCACAAGCTCCAATGTTGGTAAAGGCACGTTGATAATCAGTAATCGGCTTTGAATGACCCAAAGGAAGGATTTCCGCTGTATTCAACATGTAATGACCCGCATTATCCATGATACTGCGATCATAATAATTGATCATCTTACTGGCTATCATATGGGCCTTATTTTTTTCTGCACAATTCAGCAGGCTTCTTAGCCATCCAGGGGTCACTACTACATCATTGTTTAGCAATACGACGTACTTGATCTTCGGATCCTCGATAAGATTTTTTAGAATATTATTATTTCCTTTGGTAAACCCCAGGTTCTTTTTATTGAAAATCAATGAAACTTTAGGTTTTTGTCCGTACAGTTTTTGCAACTGCTCTGGCTGAGGTTTTTTTGAAGCGTTATCTACCAAATATACGTGGTATGGAACGCCTTCTAATGACTCCAAAGAATAAAGGCATTCAATGGTATCCTCGATACCATTCCAATTCAAAATGATGATGGGGACCTCACGAGAAACCAACGGCAGAAAATATCTCTAAATATAGGTTCTATCCGGTGAATACTTACTTTAGCAGGATGAAAATAGGCATAATCGGAGATGCCCTTGACCGGCAATATGCCGGAATTCATATTTATACCAAAAACTTAGTAGACCATCTGGTAAAGGTGGACTTGGAAAATGAATATTTTCTCTTTCGAGAAAAAGCTTCAGTAAATCCCTCGTTTCACGAAATTGTGATACCTGTATTCAAATGGATACCGGGATATCAATCTTTCCGGTTACTTTTTGCAATCCCCACGCTGGCCAGAAAGTACAATTTGGATGTGGTCGTCGAACCGGCTCATTTTGGACCATTTAACCTCCCCAAATCAATTAAACGCGTCACGGTAATTCACGATCTAACGCCTATTCTGTTTCCTGAGTGGCATACCTTTAATGGGTGGTTTTTACAAAAACTATTTCTCCCTGGTATCGTCAAGAGAGCAGACCTGATCATTACAAACTCCGAATATACCAAATCGGATATTGTAAATCACATGCATAAAGATCCTGCTGAGATCATCCCGATTCATCTCGGAATATCGGATCGATTTTATAGGAGAAAAAATCTGGCTGTATTAAAAGAGTATGGCATATACAAACCTTACATTCTTTACTTGGGCACGTTGGAGCCAAGAAAAAATCTCATTGGTTTAATAAAGGCAGTTGAGCTTTTCAAAGAGCGGAATCCACATGCTCAAGAGCAGCTTATTCTCACAGGTAAAAAAGGATGGAAGATCAAGGAATTACTGAGAAATAAGTATCAATCTCGCTATCATCACGATATCATTTTACTTGGATATGCTGAGCGTGACCACCTTCCGCACATTTATTCGGGTGCTACATTTTTCATATATCCTTCTTTTTATGAAGGATTTGGCATTCCCGTCCTCGAAGCCCTTGCATGCGGAGTACCAGTGCTAGCTTCAAAAAGCACAAGCTTACCCGAGGTAGGCGGAAAGCATGTGCATTATTTTGACCCTTCCGATGTAAACGATATGGCAAATACCATGCATATCGTGTTTCATGGAGTTACTGGAGATAACAAAGAAAGCATGGAATACGCTCAATCCTTCACCTGGGAGCGCATGGCCACACGATTCAAATCATCTATTGAAAAACTAGCAGAGGTGAGCTAATTGCTTGGTTTGTTGTTTCTGCTATTTTTACCATGTAATTGAAAATGCAACATGAAAGTAGCAGTAATTGGCACCGGTTATGTCGGACTGGTCACGGGCACCTGTCTCGCCGAGACGGGCAACGAGGTCATCTGTGTAGACATCGACCAAGATAAGGTGGAGAAACTTCAAAATGGAGTGCTCACCATTTATGAGCCCGGTTTGGATATCCTATACGAGCGCAACTACAAGGAAAAACGCCTTTTTTTCTCCACTGACCTTGCTGAAGCATGTCGCAGGTCCGAAGTTGTATTTTTGGCGCTGCCAACACCCGCTGGGGAGGATGGCTCGGCCGATCTTTCGCACTTCCTGAAAGTCGCGACACAATTACCCGAATACATAAAAAAGTACACCGTGGTCGTTGACAAAAGTACGGTCCCTGTCGGAACGGCCGAGCAAGTAGAGGCTTTGATGGCTGAGAGCTTGGACCGCAATCTTTTTGATGTAGTATCCAATCCCGAATTCCTCAGGGAAGGTGTGGCCGTTGGTGATTTCTTGAAGCCCGAACGCATCATCATAGGTACGAGATCGAAGAAGGCGAAAAGGATCATGAAAGAATTGTACAAACCCTATATCCGGCAGGGCAATCCCATCTATTATATGGATCCCCGTTCTGCTGAAATGACCAAGTATGCTTCCAACGCATACCTGGCGACGCGTATATCCTTTATGAATGAGATGGCCAATTTGTGTGAATTGACCGGTGCCAATGTGGATATGGTCCGCAAGGGTATGGGCAGCGATTCGCGCATAGGACCGAGATTCTTGTATGCCGGGGTAGGTTATGGCGGCTCCTGTTTTCCAAAAGATGTGAAGGCCCTTGAAAAGACCGCCCAGGATTACAGTTATAACTTCAAGATCCTTAAAGCGGTCATGGATGTCAACAAAGCCCAGAAGAACAAACCGTTTGATAAATTAAGGTCTTTGTATGGCAAAAAATTAAAGAACAAGACCATCGCCATCTGGGGTCTTGCCTTCAAGCCCGATACCGACGACATCCGCGAAGCGCCATCCATCAATTTGCTGGATGCCCTGGTGGGCAAGTGCAAGGAGATCCGTGTCTTTGATCCGGAAGCCTTGGACAATGTAATGGCGCAGTATGGCGACCGGCTCTACTATGCACAGAGCCAGTACGATGCGATCTACAGCGCCGATGCCCTGGTGGTGTTGACAGAATGGACGGCTTTTAGGAATCCCGATCTGCAATTTCTCAAGGAAACACTGGGTGACGGAGTGGTGTTTGATGGAAGAAATATTTTCGACCCCGAAGAGATGATTGAAGTGGGGTTTGACTACTACAGTATTGGCAGGCCGGTAGATCTGAAATCACTGGACAAAGAGAAGGAAGAGGTTGGAGAGGTGGAAAGTGTGGGATGAAATTCTGAATTACCAATCATTACTGTCCGGTTAAATCTCAAATGAACCTGTTTTGCTGATATAAGTGACTGATTATCAGTATTGATTGGCGTCGGTCTAAAAAGGAACCCCCGCCGTTCATATTTCTAATCGGTTTATTGATATTCAAGTGCGATTTTCAATGCATTTCTTCTTGATATCATATTTTACCAAGAAGGACCTGTGCTGCTGCCAATGGCGATCAAGAGCAAAAATGCTCCCGCCGTAATGGCGGGTTCCCTCGCTATCGCTCAGTCACGTTGCGCCTGCCCGCCGAAGATGTGACAACATCGTAGGAGGGTCTTATCCTGCGCATTTTCCGTTGTCAGAAGAAGTATTCCTAGGAAATATAGGCTTTAAGGATGTCACGGCTGCAAAAAGCAGGATGGAGAAGCAGGTATTTTTCTATTCCGAATCGGTTAAAGTATGCATTATTGAGCCCGAAACGGTGCTCCACTCCCGCCATATTCAGCAGCACGAGCTTTTGGATACTTCCCGCCTTCCATAGCAAGTATTGCGGCGGACAGGTTGGCGGCACAAAAGTATTAGAAGAATCATGTTGGCCGATTCCCTGGACAACAATGATTCAGAATTCAGAATCATTACTGTCCGGTTAAATCTCAAATGACCCTATTTTGTTGGTATAAGTATCTGATAATCAGCATTCGTTGATTTCGATCTAAATTGTAACCCCCCCTCATTGATATTTCAATTCGGTTCAATGGCATTCAAGTACAATTTTCATTGCATTTATTGTTGATATCACGTTTTACCATGAAGGACCTGTGCTGCTGCCAATGGCGATCAGGAGTAAAAATACCGTCGCGGCTTATCCTGCGCATTTACCGTTTTAAGCAGAAGTATTCCCAAGATATATAGGCTTTACAGAGGTCACGCCTGCAAAAAGCAGGATGGAGAAGCAGGTATTTTTCTTTTCCGAATCCATTTGAACTTGCAATATTGAGCCTGAAACGGTGCTCGTCTCCCGCCAGATTCAGCAGCACGAGCTTTTGTACACTTTTGGCGGTCAAAAGTGTAAGAAGAATTATGTTGGCCGATTCCCCGGACAACAATGATTATGAATTATGAATTCTCAATTCGGGTTTAATACATGCATGCTTTTTGGCGATAATTGATTTTCTATACCTTGTTCCCAATAAATCAAGCAAGAAATAAACTCTTATGAAGGCATTATTCCATACAATACTAACCATGCTGTTCGTCGCAACAGCCTTTGTCAGCTGCTTCGCTCAGGTCGGTACTGAGCTGCGGGCCGTGTTGATTACGGGAACCAGTTCGGGCATTGGTCTTAAAATGACGGAGGTGCTGTCAGAAAACGGTTTTTTTGTCTATGCCGGTGTCCGAACGCCGGAGGACTATGCGCGCCTCAATGCCATGGACAATGTGCAGGCCGTCCAACTGGACGTGACCATCCAGAGCGAGATTGCTGCCGCCGTGGAATTCATCCGCTCCGAGGGAAGAGGACTTTACGGGCTGATCAACAACGCGGGAGTGGCCGTCATGGGACCGCTGATCGAACTCCCCGAGGAAGACATGCATTTTCAGCTTGACGTCAATCTCATGGGACCTTATCGGATTACCAAGGCATTTGCGGATCTGTTGATCGAAAGTGAGGGGCGCGTGATGACCGTAAGTTCTATTGCGGGGATCCTTTCCGGCCAGTTCATGGGGGCCTACAGCATGAGTAAGCACGGCGTTGAGGCATTTATCGATGCGCTTGCCGCTGAACTTACGTCTTTCAATGTGCAGGTAGCGGCGGTGGAGCCAGGCAACTACAAATCACAGATCGTGGCATCCATGGTCGAGCGAATGAAGAAAAGGGGCTATACGGGTGAAGACTCAAGATATGGGTCGCTGTGGAATATGCTGACAGGTCCTTTCGATCGGTCCCAGTACAAGGAACCTGATGAGGTAGCCATGGCGGCACTGCACTTTTTGACCAGTGACACACCCAAACGGCGCTATATGGTGGTTCCCAACCAGGCGGAGGCCGAAATCACTATCCGGAAGATTTTGAGAGAAATGGTGCAGTTGAACGAAGGGCACGCTTACACCTATACAAGAGATGAACTGATGAATATGCTGGATCAGGCGCTCGGCGAGGTACAAAATACGATCCCGGAGTCCTCCTCAGACCCCAATATTCTTGAGGCATCGATGACCGGTGATGTTCAAGCCGTAAAAAGACTTATCGCGGCAGGTGCCGACTTGAATGCGCGGGAGCCCTTCGGCGGATCGAGTCCTCTCATCACCTCAGTGACTTTTGGTCATGCCGATGTGGCGAAGGCATTGATCGATGCCGGCGCCGATCTTAATCTTCGGAACAATGAAGGATCGACGGCATTGATCACGGCGGCCTTTTTCTGCCGGACAGAAATCGTGGAGATGCTGCTCGCAGCAGGTGCCGACAAAAGCATACGAAACAATGCAGGATCGACGGCCCTGGAAGTAGTTTCTGCCCCATTTGAATCCATGAAGGGCATCTACGATTTTATTGGTAATTCTTTGGCTCCTTTTGGGTTGAAACTGGACTATGGCCGGATCAAAAAGATACGGCCGGAGAACGCGGAAATGCTCAAATAAAATCATATTCTATGACTGGAATTACTTAGGCTGCATGCCTATTCGGTGTTGAAACATCAGAAACTCAGTCTTACGCCCAACCTTCCATCGATCAAACCAATATCTAGAAGTAACGGAGGTTTAGATTCGGACAAGGCGTTAATATTAAATATTTCAACAGCTTTTTTAAGCTTATTGCTGCCGCTTATGGCCAATGCTATGCCAATGGTGCCGGTTACGGGAAAAACAAATACCCAGGAGTAAATAGCAATAATCTCTTCAGTGGAAAAACAAAGAAAACCTGAACAACCATCATTTCCTAAAAGAGCTATTCCGCCGACTGCCAGGCTTGCCAACGAAGTGTAGCCGAAAGCCTTACTGGTATTGATCTGTCTCCTTGCTTTGAGAAAATGATTATTGGCCAACTCATCTTGTTGGAAAATAGGATCCATTACATTGTATTTGAATAGCTCTCCCTTGTACTCAAAGGTTCTCACCATACCTTCAACAGGAGTGATTTGATTTTGGGCGTTGAGATTGTTAAAAGAAAAACATAAGAGAACAGCAAAAATGATCGGTACGCACTGTAATGGATGCAGTAATGATAAAAGTGAAGTTTTAGTTCTCATCGGACCGATTTTACAAGATCATTATTAAAGCAGTTTTCAGAATACCTTCACACAGGAACTAGGCACCTGTCATATCAATAACCCGCCAACAGCAGATTAAAAAGCATTGACACATATTCTCTATGTGCAAAGTATCTCATCAACAATTGAAAAACTTTGACAGGCATCAATACGGATGTTGATTCTGATGGATTAAGTTGTGATAATTAAAGGTTTGTTACAATTCCACTTCCTATGAGCCAAAACTTCATCGCGAATGGTCGAACGACTCCGCTGTCTGTAGATTGAATCTACAGACGAATATACCTGTTCAATAATCACGGCGGGAATGTGCATAATATACGTTTTCACCAACTCACGCTAAACCTGTTACCTATTGAAAAAGAACTCTATTTAAATGACTTCCCCGTCGTTTGTGATAAAAATCTTATGCAGACCGATGAAAAGGGGCTCACTGCCAGTAAGGCAACTTTTTTCATGACGGCCATCGGCCTCTATGGTCAAGTAAGAAAAGGTCAAACATGACATTTCGCCCATGGCGGGTGGACAATTTCCAGTCCAACTTCCCCCACTTAATACGACTCTGTATTTGAGTTTTCCCGGTTTGTAATAGAGCTCAATGCTTCCGTCACATCGAATGTTTCCATGTGGGTTGGTCACATTTTGTCCGTCAGTCAGACATTCCCAGGACGTGTCCAGGTGAATACCTAATATTCTGCTTATTCCCTGAAAAACATCTACACAGGTTTCAGTCGTATTCAAATCAGCTGTAAATACAGTACCTGGTGCTGTATGGTCGGTGTAGTACATGAAGCGGTATTCGGTACATCGATTGGGTTTTCCGTTGCCATTACCCATCTTATAATAAGTGGGGTTGACACCGGTTGATGATTGCACGATTGCTTCATCCTGACAAGAAAAATAAGTGAACAGTTAAATAGATAGAAAAAGTGAAAGGGCAATTTTTTGAAAAGATTTCATGGTTAGAAGAAATTGGTGATGCAAAGGTCAAATGCCGAATGGATGCGTGTATGGAGAAGTTACAACCTTTGTCCTCCAATATCAACTGCACATGGTAAGGATGCGGATGATGTCAATGATTCCGGTATCATCGACACTGGGTGTAGAGGCAGAAAGCGATTTTCCAAAACCTGCCAAAATCACTATTTTAATAAGATAAATCTACACACCCTTTAGTTATGAAAGCCTTAATCTTCTTTTCGTTTTTATTTCTGTTTTCATTCCTTCTTCCCTCACAAGATTTGATTGTGGATGGTAAAATTGGACAGAATACCAATACACCTACGGAAGCCATCGATCTAAACGGATTGAAAAAGAACATCAAAATGTTTTATACGCACATAGGAGAAACAGGCGCAGGTGCAGCCACCGTGATAGCAAACAAGGCGCGCGTCAGCCAGACCGTCAACAACCGCGTGGAATATTCCCATGGCAACGAGGATGGTGTCAGTGCCATAGAATTGATTTACGATAAGGGTATTTCTTTCTTTACGAAACCTATAACTATCGGACTTCCTACAGTAGAAGGAGAAGAATTTTTTTCTCATAACAACAGGACCTTTGAGCGGATGAGGATTACAGGTCGAGGTAAAGTTGGTATAAATACAAAAAATCCCATTGGAACGCTACATGTAATAAGTGACGAAATGTTTGGCGATGCAATTTTGGCATCTAGCGACGAGGGAGCAGCCATTTATGGTATATCCGATGGTGGAGAAGGTGTTCGTGGAACGAGTGATAGTGGTATAGGTGTCTTGGGGCAAAGTCGTCTTACTGGTGTACAAGGAAGCGGTGAATGGTGTGATTTTAGGGCCTCTGGGACCGGAACAAACTACTGCACAAGCTCTTCACGTCGCTGGAAACGCAACATTCAAAACTTGTCCCATCCTTTAAAAAAACTCTCCCAACTTCGGGGTGTAAGTTTTACATGGGACAAAGAACACGGTGGACATGATGACATAGGTTTCATTGCCGAAGAAGTGGGTACAGTGCTTCCGTCAATCGTGGTTTATGAGAATAATGGCGTCGATGCGTCCAGCATGGACTACAGCATGATGACACCCCTTCTCGTCGAAGCCGCCAAAGCGATGCGGGAGGAATACCAGGATAAATTTGAAGAGCAGGAGCGTTTACTTTTATCCCAGCATGCTGAAATCGAAGCTTTAAAACAAGAACTGGCAGAAATCAAAGCATTTTTGAAGGTACAAGACACTGGTATGACGGAAGAAAAATAGCGCCATCGATAGAATAGACCAACATATTTGATTGATAAGATTAGATTGCATGTTTACATGCTTATGGCAGGAATGACGAATTATGAGGTCTTCAATTTTTCTTTGGAACTATTAAAAGAATATCGGTCAGCTGGGCCTGTAAGAACTCTATATTTTTCCTATGATCTAATAATATTATCGTAATGAGCACTTTTTTGGATCAAAAGCCCACGCGCTCAGAGGCATCTTTCGATTACCCTGATATTCCCCTCCAAGCACATAGATGATGTCATTGTGGGTAGCGATACCGAATCGGTTGCGAAATCCACCCGGCATGGGATGAAGTTTCTCCCAACTATCGCTTTGGGGATCATAGCATTCCACGGGTGTGCCGGAGGTTCTTCCTGCAATCGTATAGATCTTACCATCTACCTCTGCCGCACCCATGAATCCTCGATGATGAAGCATCGGGGATCTTAATTGCCACGCATCTGTTTTTGGATCATATACTGCAGTTTCATTGTTTCTGGAATATCGGTAGCCACCAAACACGTAGATCAACCCTTTATGCACTACTGCCGAATGCC
>JBFKOL010000125.1:0-10817 GCA_041628815.1 Saprospiraceae bacterium
ATGCGGATGCTTATGAAGTCCACTACGGGCCACGGACTTTCATGAAAGTCGTCAAAATGCGGGATGGTGTTCAATGATAAATCATCTGAAGTATCAAAATTCATCAGGTGCCGGTCCACGAATGCTTCGACAACATTTAGAAGGTGGGTGACACCCATGAATACCCAGGCTAATTCTCTGTTTGATCTTGCATTCTGACGAAGGCTAAAGGCGGTCGAAATATCATTAACAGAACCACATTCCGGTGCAGCTGTCGATTCTATTAATGAAATGTAACAGTTATTCCATTTGTTGTAGGTGTTGATGCGGTCTATTAAAATGTAGCCTACTGTTCCCTCAACTGCCCATACAATAGGAGCCTTCCACCACCGGCCATTGTATATCTGTCCAGCACCGGGAATTACCAAAGAAAAAAGCGCCGCCTTTCCAGGAGGTCCTTCAAAAACCGTAGTAAACGAACTTTTGCCCTTTTCCTGTTCAACAGGTTTCTCCCCCTGGGCGTACAAAGGCTGAACACCAAGAAAAAATATAGCTATGATCAACCCTTTCACCATCACACGTCAAGGAGCAGATCCATCAATTCATTCAGGTCACGGTCCGAGGCAAACGGTATCTTTATACTGCCGCTGCCTTGAGAACTTCTTTTTATTTCAACCTTTTTCCCAAGTTTTTCTGAAAGTTGGTCCTGTATTCTCGCAATTTCGGGGTGAACCTCTCCGGAAGGGATCGATTTATTCTTTTTGCGATAAAGGCCTGACTTCCAACTTTCTGCTTGCCTTACAGATATGCCTTTCCGCAGTATCAGATCCAATAAATAAACTTGATCTTCAATATGATCAAGTCCGGCAATTACTTTCGCATGTCCCATTGAAATCATCTCTGCCTGTAGAGCCTTTTGGACAGAAGGAGGCAATTTTAAAATACGCAGATAGTTGGATACCGAACTGCGTTTTTTGCCTAACCGTTCTGACAATGCTTCGTGGGTAAGGCTGCATTCTTCAATGAGTCGTTGATAGCTCAGGGCTATCTCCACAGGATTCAGGTCGGTACGTTGAATATTTTCTAAAAGGGCCATTTCCAACAACCCCTGATCATCTGATTCTTTGATATATGCTGGAATGGCTTTAAGTCCTGCCATTTTTGATGCCCTCCATCTCCGTTCACCTGAGATTATCTGGTACCGTTTACTGCTAAGCCGTCGGACTGTTATCGGCTGGATAACACCGAATGTTTTTATCGAAGTCGCTAATTCTTTTAAAGCTTCCTCGTTAAATTCGACACGAGGTTGAAAGGGGTTGGCCTCTATCTTGTCAATGGCGATCTCGAGTGAACCCATAGGCTCTGCCATTGTTTTTCCTTCTTTAACTTCTTTTTCCTGTTTCTCGATGTTGGAAAGCAAAGCCCGTATGCCTTTTCCCATCTCCTTTCTGTCTGACTTGGCCATAATCAAATTTTTATTTGTGCGGGATCGTTGTTGTAGTTGAGAAATTCGTTGGCCAGGTCGAGAAAGTTAATGGCCCCAGTACTTGTGGCGTCATACATAATTACAGGCTTGCCCACACTCGGAGATTCTCCCACCTTGGAATTCCTGTGAATGATCGTTTGGAAGATTCTGTCACTAACAATATCATGGATTTCTTCTACCACCATTTTTGCCATACGAAGCCGCTGATCGTACATAGTCAGGAGGATACCTTCAATTTCCAGTTTGGGGTTAAAGGCTGATTTGATACCCGCAATGGTTTTTTTCAACTTACCCAGACCGGCAAGTGAAAATATTTCGCATTGGATGGGAATAATTACGGAATGTGAAGCTGTAAGAGCATTCACGGTGATCAATCCGAGCGAAGGAAGACAGTCTATCAAGATATAGTCATATCTATCCCGAATTTTTTTTAAGGCTTTTCTAAGTACATATTCCCTTTTTTCTCTCGTAACCAGTTCAATCTCCGCTCCGACCAAATCTATGCTCGAGGGTACCAGGTCGAGATTGGGAACAGATGTCGGAATGATGGCATCAAAGATATTATCGGGATGGATCATACAATCATAGGTACTTATCTCGACATCTTCTTCGCGAACCCCAAGTCCAGATGTCGCATTCGCCTGTGGGTCGGCATCCACCAACAATATCTTCTTGTCGAGTATGGCAATAGCAGCAGCCAGGTTTATAGCAGTGGTTGTTTTACCAACACCCCCTTTCTGGTTAGCAATTGCAATTATCTTTCCCATGCGCTCACACTACATATCTACGGACGACCCTACTTCTAACAAGATCAATTCGAGATCATTCTCTTTAAAGTCTGTGATGGCTTGTTTTTCATCTATTTCAATGAACCCAAAAGTTCCAAAATGACTTCCAATTATGCGCCGACATTCGATCATTCCTGCAGCTATAATTGCATCCTGAACGCCCATTGTAAAATTATCTCCAATGGGCAGAATGGCAAAATCGAGCTTGGGGCAGGTCATGGGAATGAGCTCTAAATCGCGCGTCAAGGCCGTATCTCCTGCTATATAAAAACAGACATCGTCATCCCAAATGACAAAACCTCCAGGATTGCCGCCATAGGTTCCATCGGGTAGCACGCTGGAGTGAATTGCATTTACATACTTGACCGTCCCAAAATCAAATTTCCACTTTCCTCCGTGATTCAAGGGATGCCCTGAAAGTCCTTTGGCACCGTACCATTGCACAATTTCATAGTTTGAAATGATGGTTGCCTGATTATTCTCCGCTATTCGCTCAGCATCCTCAACGTGATCCGCGTGACCATGGGTAAGCAAAACGAAATCTGCTTTGATATCATCGGGATTGAGATGGGCAGCTTTTGGGTTGGATGTGATGAAAGGATCAACGACCAGGAGATGGTCGTTCATGGCAATTTGAAATCCGTTTTGGCCTAAGAATCTGATTTTCATTACAGTAATTTGTTGGTGGTAAAGGTCGGTGCAAAGAACAGTATTTTTGAATCAAAGTCAAAGATTGGTCACCTTGATTTATGTAACTATCGCATTTCACCATCTCAATACAAAAGCCAAAATGATCAGGATACTTGCACTTGTGCTGTTTGTTGTACAGCTTGCTCATACGAATGCTCAAATTGCAACAATAAACGAACAGTTCGGGGATGTCTACGGTACAATGTGCGGGATCGCAGGCTTGGCTCCACCAAGCAGGATACTAATCGAAGAACTCATCTCAGAAAAAAATATCGATGCCATTGACCAATGGTTGAAAAGTCCTCTATCGGAAAGAAATGTCTATGCAGCTGAAGCCGTTTTAAGACTGAGAGATAAGGGGGTTGAAATTCCTTCGGAAATTATGGATATAATCGAAGGGCTACAGGTGTCCGACCGTCAGATTTCTACCTGTAACGGATGCATTTATTCCAAAAGAAAGATATCCGCTGTTCTTAAAGAAATACAAAAGTTGACAGAGATCAGATAATTTCATGATCGCAGTCACACGACAGATCACGTCTCTGGCCTATTATTGAGGCATGATCTATACTAAACTTAAACAGGTGATGACAGCTAATCCGCTGTCGATTTCCACTGAAGATACCGTTGATGTCGCTTATGAGATGTTGGAAACCCACGGTTTCCATCATTTACCCGTTACCAACGAAGACGGCCACCTCAAGGGTATAATCAGTAAGCAGGATTTGATCAATCTGTCTCATGGGCGTACCTTATTTGCTGTAGGCAATCGTGAATCTATAAACAAAACTATATTTAGGTCATTGCGGGTAAAAGATATCATGACCACCGATGTTAAGTTGCTTGGGCCCGATGCGACCATTGGAGATGCGATGGAATTGTTCAAAATCAATATCTTTCATGCCATTCCCATTGTTAAAAATGAGCAACTGGTGGGAATTGTTTCTACCTATGATCTACTTATTTACGCCTATGGCAACGGAAAAAAATAAACATGGGTGATCTCAGAGTATCGGGTGTTGAGAGCCCTGCTGAATTACGGGCCTTTTATTTATCAGTCCTCGACGATCTCGATACGCTCGACACCATGATTAGGGAAGGCATGATCGATGACGGGACGATGCATATCGGTGCAGAACAGGAGCTGTGTATAGTCGATGAGGATTGCAGACCGTCTAAAAAAGGACCTGAAATACTGGATGTCATACCATTCTCTCAATACACCAATGAGCTTGGGATATTTAACCTGGAGATAAACCTCGATCCATATCCCTTGGAAGGGTTGTGTTTTGATATGGTCCAGACCGAACTGGAACAACTACTAGACAAGGGAGAGCGATACGCCATTGAGAGCAACGGCAGGTTTCTTTTAACGGGTGTTCTTCCCACACTACAAAAGAAAAATCTCGACTTTGCCTACATCACTCCACAACCGCGTTATAAGCTCTTGAGCGAAACACTCCTCAGGATTAGGGGTAATGATTTCCAGGTTTACCTTCAAGGTGTAGATGAAATCAACAGCACGCTTGACTCTGTCCTTTATGAAGCCTGCAATACCAGTTTCCAGCTACACTTGCAGGTAAGGCCTCAATCCTTTGTAGAGCAGTACAACTGGTCACAGATGATCGCCGGACCAATGATGTCAGCATGTGTAAACTCGCCCATACTATTTGGTAGGGAATTATGGGCCGAAACGCGAATTGCGCTGTTTAAGCAAAGTCTCGATACCAGAACATTTAGCAATCACATTCGAACACAAATGCCCAGGGTTAGCTTTGGGAAAGACTGGATAAAAAATTCATTTTCAGATATTTATAAAGACCAGGTGAGCCGATTTCCGGTCCTTCTTCAAAAAAAGGGTGTTCCGAGTTCATCAGAGATCTTTGAAAGAGGTGAAGTACCCAAGCTTCCGTATTTACTTCTGCACAGTGGTACGACCTATAGCTGGAATCGTCCTTGCTACGGTTCTGGCGGAAAAAAGCCCCACATAAGGATCGAGTGCCGCTATTTGCCTGCAGGCCCAAGTGTGCCTGATGAAATGGCGAATTTCGCCTTTTGGGTCGGGTTGATGAAAGCTATGCCAGAAAGTGCCAAGAAACTGCCCGATACGGTAGATTTTAAAATGGCCCGTGGAAATTTCATCAAGGCGGCCAGATATGGTTTAGAAACCGTTCACGACTGGTATGGCGAAAAAATACCTGCTCAACTCCTGATCCTGGATAAGTTGATGCCAATGGCTGAGCAGGGCCTTAAAAAAAGTGGAGTTAACAGCGGTAGTATTGAGCGATATTTGAACATCATACAAAACAGGGTGGAATCCTACCAAACGGGTGCTTCCTGGCAGATCAGGAACTTCCGCCGGTTGAGGGAGCGCTACTCCAAGATCCAGGCTGCCCAAGTTCTCACAGAATATATGGTCCACCATAGAAATGATGCAGTGCATTTGTGGAAAGATATTTCTGTGGCAAAGTATCACAAAGTCACTGATATGAATAAAAGTGTCATGTCTTGCCTGAGTGGAGATCTGATTACCTTGAAAGACGACGTGCCCATTGCCTTGGCAAGAAAAATCATGCACTGGAAGGGTATCAACCATATCATAGTGGAAAACAGGAACAACCAACTGAATGGTGTCCTTAGCTCTGCCGATCTGCCGGATCATACCGACATTGAGAAAAATGGCAACCCTATCAGCTCTATCATGTCACGGAATGTCATCAGTATATCAATTGACGAAACACCAGAACGGGCATGGCAAATCATGAGACAAAACAAGGTACGATGTCTTCCCGTTTTGGAAGGCAAGGAGTTAGTTGGGATAGTAACAAGCAATGATTTAATGCGTTGTGATATTGTGAATCATAACGATGCGACACAATGAAACCGACAAAATTTTAAAAATCAATGACCTATGAATTTTGAGAGAAAAGTTTCTGACCTGATGACCAAAGAGGTCATTTATGTCCATAAAGAAGATAGGATGGGTAAAATTCTCGAAATCCTGCAAACTGAAAGAATCCATCACATTCTGGTAAAAGATAAGAATAAACTCGTGGGAGTTATCAGCCAGGCTGATGTCCTCAAACTGTACGAGAAAAGGCATAGGGATAAAGATCAATCCGATCTGACTGCCATTAAAGCACACGATATTATGACGGCCAATCCTCTGACCATTGAATCCGAGGATACGGTAGGGCTGGCAGCAGATATATTCCTGACCAACAAGTTGCACTCACTTCCCGTGGTGGATGATGGAGACTTGGTGGGTATTGTAACCAGTCACGACTTACTGAAGTACGCATACTACTTATAAAACCAGCTTCCTGTGCCAGGTTTGGCATTAAAAATCTACTTTGCCACTATGAATTGCAAAGTATGCTTCCCAGCCTTATAAGGATTGGTATTTTATGTGTAGCATTGCTTGTTTCCTGTTCACCGGAAGATAGCGATGATCACGAAGTGGTGTTTCACTACAACCAACATAACAATATTACCTCACTGGATCCTGCATTCGCAAAAAGTCAGAATAATATATGGGCGGTCAATCATATTTATTCCACGCTTGTTCAACTTGATGATTCCCTGAACATTCAGCCTGCCCTGGCCGATTCCTGGTCTGTTTCTGATGATGCAATGACCTATACCTTCTACTTGAGGGACTCTGTCTTTTTTCATACCCATCCCTGTTTCCGTCAGGGCGGCACTCGGAAGGTAGTCTCATCCGATGTGGAATACAGTTTTAAAAGGCTCATTGATAGCAGGATCAATGCACCGGGATCCTGGATATTCCTGGATAAGGTGGAAGGTCCTGAGTCATTTCAGTCGATGGCGGACTCCGTGTTTACCTTAACGCTGAAGCAGCCCTTCGGTCCGTTACTCAGCCTGCTGTCAATGCAGTATTGCAGCATCATCCCTGAAGAAGCGGTAGATTATTATGGAAGGGAATTCTACAGAAATCCAGTAGGCACGGGACCCTTTTATTTCTTGCGCTGGGTTGATAACGAGGGCCTGTTTTTAAAAAGGAATGACGACTACTATGAATGGCAGCAGATGGGACCAACAACTAATGTAGAACTGGTCAGGACGAGTTTTATAGGTGAGCGGAGTATTGCACTCATGGAATTGATAAACGGGCGCATTGACTTTTTTTCAGGGGTAGAATCTTCCTATATCAATAACATTCTTGAAGCAAATGGTACCAAACGAAAAGAATTTATAACTGTAGATTTTATTAAGGCACCCTTCCTGAATTTTGAATACTTGGGGATCAACCCTGATGCGCAAGGGGCACATCCATTGCTCAAGCAAAGGCAATTCAGACAAGCACTGAACTGGGCGGTAGACAGGAAAGAAATGTTAAAAACTCTGAGAAACGATATTGGTGTTCCTGCTAATGCCGGGGTTATACCCAAAGGCCTGCCGGCTTATGATCCTGCAAAAGTAGTTGGATATGACTACGATCCGGACAAGGCGTTAACCTTGTTGTCTTCATTTGACCCTGTAATGACCGGCCAAGAACTGGTTCTTCATACAAGTAAAGATTATCTCGACCTCACTACTTATGTATCCCGCCAATGGGAAAACATCGGATTGAACCCCAGAATTGAGGTGATGGAGTCAGCTACTTTGCGCGATGCGATGAGAAACGGCGAAGTAGCTCTTTTCAGGGCTTCCTGGATCGCCGATTATCCCGATGGTGAAAGCTTTTTGTCTATGTTCTACAGCAGGTACCCGGCTCCTCCCAATTATACCCAATTTAAAAATGTAAATTTTGATGAATTGTATACCAAAGCCCTCGCCATAGCTGACCCCGATAAAAAAGTTACGATTTATCAGGAGATGGATCGCATTTTGGTTGAACAAGCACCTGTGGTATTTTTGTTTTATGACGAAGTAGCACTCTTTGCAGATGCGGGCATAGAAGGAATTAGTAAAAACGCCCTCAATCTTTTACAGGTGAAAAATCTTCAGGTAAAGTGAAAAAATGGGTACATTTTGTAGAGATAGGTCCGAAACATTCGTATGAATCGGTCTGGGAGTTTCAGCAATACCTTCAGCAACAGGTTATAGCCAATAAACGCAGTCAAAAGCAATTCCGACCCAATTACCTCCTTTTTTGCGAACATCAGCATGTCTACACGCTGGGTAAAAGTGGAACCATTACCCATCTCAAATCTGATAAGATCGGTCAATTACCTGAAAAACCGACATTCCACAAAGTCAACCGAGGTGGAGACATCACCTATCATGGACCCGGACAAATTACTGGATATCCCATATTTGATATGGACCAATTCTACCACGATTTACACAGATATGTGTGTGACCTGGAAGAAGTCATTATTCGATGTCTTGACCATTTTGGATTGAAAGGAACCAGGATCAAAGGACTCACCGGTGTATGGTTGGATCATGGTGCAGAGCAAAGAAAGATCTGTGCTATTGGTGTTCATATGAGTCGGTGGGTATCCATGCATGGATTCGCCCTAAATGTTAATACCTCCCTGGATTACTACCGTGGCATCGTTCCTTGCGGGATCTCTGAAATGGACAAAGATGTAACCTCTATGTCTAGAGAACTTGGTAGAACTATGGATCGACAAATTGTGGTCGAGGCGCTGAAAAAAGAATTCAGCGAAGTTTTTGAATTCAACTATTTTTAAAAGCTTGTATTCAGTGGACCGGAGTTTGACCTGTGAGACGATTTACTTCCTCTTCAAATTCTCGAGTGAAAGCACTGTATTTGGACGTTGCTGGCCCAGTAAAACCAGTATGGATTTTCGTGACCACGTTGTTTTTATCTACAAACAAGAGGGTCGGATAGGATGAGATCTTGTCGAGATATCCAAATTGACTCGTTGCCTCGGTTTTATCATAATAGCCACCCAACAGTATCTCGAAAGGAATATTCAGTCGGGACCTATAATTGGCGATGGTTTCAAGAGCTTTATCACGATCCCTGTACCTTTCGAATGCTATTCCAATGACACCGAGATCCAGATCAGGATGCCTGTTCAGGTAGTCGAGTATAAAGCGAATTTCATCCAGGCAGTTTGGGCACCAGGTACCCATGATGGCCACCAATTTTGGTTGATCTTGGTATTCAGAATCATTCAAAGAGATCATTTCTCCCTGATGATTGGGCAGAGAAAAAGTCAAAGGCTTATCAGGATTTAATACGTGGGTGATGTCATATGGGTCTTTCAGCGTGGCACTTGAATCGCGTGTGGCTGCCCATGCTGTTTGATAGTGATTGCCCGAATAAAACTTCCCGAGAATGGCGTTTTCGTCGGTTATGGTTGCTGTGAACAAAAACGCATGAGCTCCATCGAAACAGGACATCATCACTTTGTCGCCTAAAACAATCCCTTCGAGATACCGGTAATCACCAGTTTCAGTAAGGAAGGTGCCAGTCAGGGAGTTCCCTTTTTGTTGAAATTCACCGACTGCAGGATACTCAGTTTCAGTTTCAATCTCAAACCTCGCTCTCCATGAACCACTTAGATCTGAAGATGGAGGATCGTTATCCGTCGAAAAACGGTGTGATTGGCCGTGATAAGCTACAAAAGGTACGCGATAGTTTTCACGATTCCTTCGTACCCAATAGCCTTCTATAACATTCTCTTTATAGGTAGCCTCAATGTGCGAATCCATCAAGGCAAAATTGATAAATAAGGTGTCCCGCAGGTCATCTGTTCTTCCGAAGGTGATGTCAGTAATACTGATCCTCTCATCTGCATTGTGGATCGTCATAGACATCTTACCTCGGTCATCATACGACATATCAAATATGAAGGGTAAGTCCACTTCGTCACTTATGTCGAGAACACCTCTCCAAATCCCGGGAGGCAACTGCGTGTAGGGGTTGAGCACTTCAACACACGAGGATCCCATCAAAAGAAAAAATATACCCGATGCAAGGATTAGGGATCTGACCCTAAGATTTCTCACCGACAAAATGATCTTCTTTGTATTTAAAAAGAACATTGAACGTGGTTAGACTCCCGTAAATTCGCGTAATGTATTGCTGCAGATTTACTTTTTCTTCATCTGTAAGTTTGCTGCTGTTGATGCGCTGTTCCATTACTCGCACCCTGTCCCTTACCATAACAATTTTATGGAAAAATGTTTCAATGGGGATCTCTTTTGCTTTGAGCCCTTCGTCCCCAGGTTGCAGTATCATGGTGCCGCCCTCCCATTTATCACCCAGGTCTATAGTCCGGGAGATATCAGACCAATGGGTAAGTATTTTTATCAAGGATTTTTCCACTTTGTCAAACGTCAGCTCGCGGTCAGATTCTACGGCTTCAATGACATCCCATGATTTGTATTCCTTGCCTAGACTTTTGATACCGTATTGGATAAAACAGACTTGATAGGTAGCATTGCTTATGCCTATGATTACTCCATTGCCATAAGCAGGGTGCTTAACCCTCGACCCGATGCCCAAAATATCGCTCATAAATATGGTTTTATTCGTGAGGTGATGATAGGAATATTTTTGTGATTGGCAACCAATTATTCAGCTCTTTCAGCTTTGTAATGATCATCCCATTCTTTAACCTTAGGCAGTCCTAACTTGCCAAGTGAATTGGCGACGAGCATGGATACGGTAGCATCGCCTGTGACATTGGCTACCGTCCTGCACATGTCAAGAGGCCTGTCCACAGCAAATATCAAAGCAAGTCCTGCCTCGGGTATTCCAGCCTGGCCCAATACTATCACCAACATGACCATGCCTGCACTGGGAACTGCCGCAGAACCTATAGATGCGAGTGTGGCAGTAAGAATGATTCCCAGTTGGGCTCCTATGCTCAGTTCCAGACCAAACGTTTGTGCAATGAAAACTGCCGCCACGGCCTGGTAAAGGCTGG
>JBFKOL010000126.1:0-10783 GCA_041628815.1 Saprospiraceae bacterium
CTGCGTAAATATAATTGTTGGCTATTTCCAATTCGGTGACCGTCACGCGTGGCAGTCCTTTCGAAGCAAATTGCCAGTCTGAAAGCGATGGATGGGTATAGTATATTCCTGGACCCATACCGACAAATATCCCATCCTGAGAACCGCCTTCGTAAATGGCACATTGCGCACTGATATTGGGAAGATTATTGGTTATATCAGTCCAACTGGTTCCTCCATCAGTAGACTCCATAAACTTTGCAGTTGCTCCGGACAAAGCGATGAGCAGTCTTCCTGCATTTGAAGGATGAACAGCGATATAGTTGATACCGCTGAATGAGATTGGAGGGGTGATATCGGTCCAATTCAATCCGCCATCCGTCGTCGCGTACATCTGGTAACGATAAGCCATGTAAATGGTGTTTGCATCATTAGGTGCAATCTTCAGTTCCTGGATGAGGTTGTCCTGTGGATGGGTCGGCGTAACCGTGGTGACCGTATCCCAGGTGATGCCTCCGTTAAGACTCTTATAAAGGTGTCTCTTACCTTGGTATATCACGTTCGGCAAAACGGGATCCTGCTCCAATGGTGTCACCCAAGCTCCACTTCCCGGCGCATCATTGATGGTTGTAAGGGTGTTGCCGCCATCGATAGATTTATAGAGGCTACCATACTGTATGGATGCATAAACAATATCGGAGTTCGAATGGTCGATAAAGGTTTCCATGCCATCGGCTCCAACAAAGTCGTACCAAATACCTGATCGGATTACACCCGTGCCATTATCCTGTGACCCTCCCGACACGCAATCCATCTCAGTCTGAGAAACACCTATCCTGTAAAATTGCCGGGAAGCGATACCCTGTGTTTTATCAATTACCGATGCTAAACCGTCATTAGAAATAAAAATGCCTCCATCGGTACCAAAGAAAATCGTTCCATCAATGTATTGCATCAGGTCGACGTCAGCATGGATGAAAGGAAGGGGGTTCGAAATTATCCAATGGGTTGTCTGATCCCAGGAGAGTCCCGAATCTGTGGATTTGAAAGTCATTATCCCAGCAACATGTACTTCTGATGCATCAGTGGGCGATACTACAATATCCATATCACGGGGTGCCTGGCCTCCTTTTTGGAAAAGACTATATCCCATTATATTGTTGTTGTTCCCGCTGTCATCAGACTGCATACTAAAATTGACTCCTCCATCGATGGATAGATAAAGGGCTCCAAACCCTCCCTGGTCAGACTGCAAAACATAAAGGTGATCAGGTGCCGCCGGCGTGACTGCCAACATCATGGAAGCGCTATTCCACGGACCTGTCAGAGGAACGAAAAGCTCTCCATTATTTGCAGAATGAAGTACCAATCCAGCTCCGCTCGCATAGACTACAGAAGGATTGCCAGGTTTAAATTCAATATCGTAGAGATCGTTGCCAGGAGAAGTATAGACTTCAGTCCAGTTTTCACCTTCATCATTCGATCTATATATGGAACCCCATTGGTTGATAGCCAGAACGATGGCCGGGTTTTCAGGATTCAAGACAATAGAGTTGATGAGTGCATTTGCCGGTATGCCAGTCGTAGGTTGCCAGCTTGCACCGCCATTACTGGATTTCATAATGCCTAGTCCATATGTTCCACAATAATAGGTTTGACTTTGAGTTGGATGGATGGCCAACGAATAGACGCTGATCATTGCTTCGAAATCAAAAATGGGTATCCAAGAGTTTCCTTCATCCGTGGTTTTCCATACCCCGCCTGAAGGAGACCCTACGATGAAATGATTCAAATCTCTCGGATCGACACCCAACGCCGATACTCTGCCAAGGTGAGAAGACCATGTTGATGTGTTGACGGCTGCTGTAGGTCCCATCGTTCTCCAATAAGTATCGAGTGATTTGTTTTTGCCGTCATTTTTGCTTTCAAAATTATCGACAGCTGAAAGTGCAACATCCGGACGGATGATTAACCCTGAAGCATCCAAATTCCTGCCATTCCAGTATTTCCATCGCTCATACTGTTTATAGCCGGAGCCACGTCCTTTTTCTCGATCCCTGAAAAATAAGTCTGTTTCTTCTACCAGCTCCTGAAAAGTGACATCTTCAGAATACATCCTCTTTAAAAAAGACTGCGTCATAGCTGGAGAACAAAAAAAAGAAAAGGCAAGAAGCCCAAGAAGGAATTTCAGTTCCTCCGAATTCATGACTTATTTATTTAATTATAATAGGATTTAGCAAACAAATATATGATATAAGCAGTAAATCATTGTTTTATACATTATAAATTTTTGTAATGTGTATGATATTTTGAAGCAGTGAAAGTTAGAACAACCACTTCCTTCTAAACGATAAAATAGGTTTCAGAAATAATATCAATCATTATGTGCCCGGTAACTTCTTACATGTTTAGAGGAATATCGGTCAGTATACAGATCTCGAAGCCATCTATGAATCATACGCCCGACATATGTCATCCCGGACATCATCTGGAGAAGCAAGTACAACTACCTCGTGAATTTGCCTGTAATGATGCGTACAACTGGAATCAAAGAGCTTCATTCGTTATGAATAAAGGTACTTGTCAAGGAAAGCATTTGTATAGGCCCTGCCAGGGTCAAACTCTTGCATCAGGTTCATAAAGTCCGGCATCTTAGGAAACCGGCTTTTCAGCATATGGGAGCCCATTGTGAACAACTTCCCCCAATGAGGCCTGACCCCATATGGTGCCAGTTCATTTTCAATTACTGGAAGAATCTTTTGGACTTCTCCCCAATTGGGTTTCAAGGTAAAATGAATGGCAACACTTTCGCGACCGTAAGAAGGACTCAGCCAAAGCTGATCAGAAGCGATGGTACGTATCTCTGAAATGAACAACTGAGGGTAGATAAGGTCTTTTTTCTTTTCAATGGCAAGTATGGCATCCACCGCATTCTCACGTGCAACAAAATATTCCGCCTGCAACTCTTCTCCACTGCTCGGAGTAAAACCCATTTTAAAGTGCGGAAGTCGCTCATACCAAGGTCCGGGAACGCCCATTTGTGGAGTACAATTCTCAGCTGAAAGCTCGGTAATCGGGTGCAGGTCTCTGTCTGAAAGGAATGAACCATAAAAGTCCCGTTCTCCGGATAGATCTCCTTCATCTTCCTTTCTTTTCACCCAAACCTGGTTGATCTTTTGATCCTGCCAATCTGTAAACAGGCTCACGCTGTAACCTGCCCCCATAATGTCATCAAAATGGTCCGTCAATGATTGTAACGGTAGATCTCTGTATACCCACTGACGCACCCTGTAAGAAGGCTCTATAGCCAGTTTGATTGTAGTGATGATGCCCAATGCCCCCAGTCCAACAACACTTCCATTAAAAACATCGGTTTCATCCTTTAAGTCGATTGTCCTCAGGGTGCCATCAGAAGAAAGTAATTCCAGCGAAGTGCAAGCCGAAGAAAGATTACCATTGGCAATGCCTGACCCATGGGTTCCCGTGGAAATGGCGCCACCCACCGAAATATGTGGTAAAGAGGCCAGATTATGCATAGCAAACCCGGCTTCATCGAGCATTGGTGCAAAATCGCCGTATCGAATTCCTGCTTCAATATGTATCATGCCAGCACTTTCATCGATGCTTATGACTTCGTTCAGTTTAGCCGTTGAAATTTGACTTTTCGGGCTATCCGCTATGTCATTAAAACAATGTTTTGATCCCAGGGCCTTTTGTTTGTCAAGGGTTGTGACTAAATCGATGAGTTCATCGATGGACCCTGGTTCATACAAGGTTTTGGCTTTATAGCTGTAATTGCCTGCCCAATTGGTCCTGGCTTTTGTTTCTTGCACTGCTTCTCTACACGAGGCAGGTAAGAACAGGGTGCCTGCTGTGATCTGGCAGGCGCGACGAAGGAATTTCTTTCTTTTCAATGGTAGGTCATCATTGGTTCACTCGATAAGTTAGTAAATCGAATGGTTTCTACCGTCCTTGAATCCGTATTAAAAAACTATTAATGTCATCTGATCATAATGCTAAGAAAGTTCATCTTTAAAAAAAGATGAAAAGGACATTCCCGAGGAATGACAAGACGGGTATCGTGACAATTCCGATGGTTGAATTATTATCCAACAGGCATCATGATTCCGCGGTAAATCTACTTAATTCTGGAGCTTGTCCCCGAGGTATTTGCTCAACCGGTCATCGGAAATTTTACCAGACCAATTCAACCCAAATCCGAAATCATAATTATTTCCAGCAACATCCCGGTGCACTACCATGTCAAAAGGCACATCTTCAAATTGTTTTTCTACTGTCGACATATTCGCGGGCATCTGAAGTGGCAACAATCCAGTGGGCTCATACCTACCTGAAATGACATCGAGAATTGCCTGGTTCTGAATACCAAAATTAACGATTAGACCAGCTATGCGGGATTCAAATTCAGCAACCACCGTGGGATTTGACATCCGGAGTACTACGATCACAGGTTTACCTTTCATTCGGTCAACCGTTTCCAAAACAAGCTTCAGATCACTGGAATTGTTTGCTTCTGTGGTTTTGTTCTTATAGGTGCGATTCATAACATCTGTAGTCCTCGGATCACCGGCAATAGATGGATCCCGTGCATCGGTAGCGCGGTATGGTCCATATTGCAAAGATACCGGCAAAAAGCCGTTGTCTCTTTTTGCAGCTAGTTCTTCACTGTACCCTGCCGTGCGTCCGTTTTCCGGTTGGTTAATGACGACAATGGCCACATCAGCCTCAGAGGGTTCTATCGTTGTCTGGAAGTATTTTTTCAACAAATCCTGGCCAATGGGTTGTTCGTTACTTGCCGGGATAGGCACACCAAAAAAATTAGCCGATGCGGGTACAAATCGTTCAGGGACATAGACGACGGTGTTGCTATCCAGGGGCATTACCCCATCCAAATTTTTGAGAAGAACAATGGACTTAAGTTGTGCATCGTAACCTGCTTTCATAAAGTCAGGGTTGCCAACAAGTTCGACAGTTGCATCTATGTCCAGGTAGGGATTTTCGAAAAGGCCTGTCCGGAAAATATTCTTCAACAACCTGACAGCCGATGCTTCAAACCTTTGGCGCATAAACTCTTCTCCCCATTCTACCACACCCATTTCGTATGCTTCAAGTACCGGACCTACATCATTGTTACCTCCAAACTGGTCACATCCCGCCATGATCACTAGGTAATGCTTCTCCGTTTCAGAGAGATGCTCAACGCCCCACGGGGTCCTTCCAAAAACGGCCATTCCCGCATCATCGCGTGTAACGCCCCAATCTGTACAGATAACGCCTTCATAACCATAGGTGCCTCGCAACATATCCGTAATGAAATATTTGCTGTATGCATTTCCTACATTTTCACCGCCGGGGTCCTGGTCATAAGAAATGGTGTAGTAAGGCATCACTGCCGATGCCACATCCGTGCCTCCATTCAAGGCAAATGCCCCCTCTGTAAATGGCAACAGGTGTGTCTCGAGGTTGTTGCCCGGATACACCCCGAATTTGCCAAAACCATAGTGAGCGTCCCTGCCTCCTTCTCCGGTACCTCCACCAGGCCAGTGCTTGACCATGGCATTAACACTCTCATACCCCCAACCATCTTCCGATCCGGCGGTGGTTTGAAAACCATCGACATAAGCCCGGGCCATGTCCGTAGACATCGAAGGGCTGGGGCCAAAAGTGCCACTAAACCGGTACCACCTTGGATCGGTCGCAAGATCTACCTGGGGCGACAAGGCTGTGGTTATGCCCAAAGCCCGGTATTCTTTAGAGGCTATTTCCCCGAATCTCTCCACCAGTGTGGGGTCAAAAGATGCGGCCATACCTATGGAATTGGGCCATCGCGAGATAATTCCTCCTGCTCCAAGTGTGTATTCTTCGTCGTTGTCAGCCTCGTGCCGGGGGTCGCTGCTATTATTGGCAGGAATACCCAAACCGATGCCCTCGACGAGAGCCTGTACATTGTTGTTCCAGCGTGCTGCTGTTTCGGGGCTCTCGACTGAGGTGATCAAAATATGACGTAAATCATCTTCGGTTAAAAATTCTATCTGCTGATCGGTCAGCTCCCACGGGGAAGCACCACTTTCTTCATAAGTCTTTCCTCCATATGTCCCACCACGGCCAAATCCGCCACCAGGGATGCGCTGATGGCCGCTGTACAACATCAGGCCGGCAATCTGTTCTTTAGACATCCTCTTCGCCAGGTCACCAGCGCGTTGTTCTGCAGACAACCTCCAATCTTCATAAGGATCCAACTCTCCGTTCTTATTCAGATCCTTAAAGGCCCATCGATCGACCTCGATGATTGAAATCCCGGATTCTCGCGAATAACCCAGGATTTTACCTCCGCGGTTTTCAACTAAAGTAAAGTCTTCAACAGAAGTCTCGCTCCATTTGGGACCACAGGAATAAAAAACAAAACAGCAAACGGCAACCATGAAAAACAACTGGAATTGTTTGCGAGTCAAAACAGAAATAAGAAAGCGCATCGTTTAATTGGTTTTAAGCTCTGTAATTATCAAAAATGGCAATTTTACAGAAAAGTGTGTCGCCCTTTTTACTGAGGACCGCTGGCATTCCATACCAAGATTGTTGAGCCGGCCCTTAGATTCGCATATGCCAAAAATAGAGGCCAGCATAAAGTAACTCCCTATGCTGGCCAATCCCTTTTTAATGAATTCGTATCTATTCATGAATTCTTCGTAATACCACTCTGGGATGATCGCGTCTTTACATCATATCGCTACCCTGGGCATTCTGGTTGTTGTTTTTACGTTTGAACAAGGTGGCATCGCGCTTGCCAAAGTTGTAACTCACATTCAGCCTGACCACTTGTGGCTGACGGAACCTGTAGGATTCCTGGATAAAAAAGTCAGATTCTGTATAGCTACCCATTTTGCGTGACCTGAAAATATCGTTCACGTTAAGGGTTACCGTCAACTTTCTATTCAAAAGATCTTTTCTGAGCGCAGCATCCACAAACCAGTTGGCCAGTTGATATCCCTGGGCAGAATTGGATGTAGGGGGACCCCATCCTCTCTGCTGACCGTCATTGGGGGTGAATGATGCTTTACTCCTGTATTCACCTGTCACCTGCAAGGTGAATCCTGCCGGCAATTTGACACTGAGGTTTTCCTTGACAAACCATGTAAATCGGTCGATGATGAGATCATTTTCGACGTTGGAAGCATCTACACGTGAGTGATAAAGATTCACGTTAGATGTCAGGTCCACTGATTTTGTAATTGAATTTTTAACGGTGATTTCTCCTCCTAAAGCGGATGAGCTGTTTGAATTGGCATACGTCGAGACTAATGCATTTTCACCAAGTTCGGGGACAAACTCATCCACAAGAATGGTAGTAATCAGGTCATCTGCCTCTTTGAAATATGTTGATACCAACACATTGTGCCCCTGATTGAAGACTTTTTGGAACGACAATTCAAAAGAATTGGAAAACTCGGGTCTGAGTTGGATGTTTCCACGTCGGGGATTGAGGGCATTTGAAATATCCGTAAAGGGTAAAGTCTGGAAAAAGTGAGGACGATTGATTCTGCGGGTATAAGAAAATTGCAGGTTATTGTTCGTGTTGAATTCATGGGTAACAAACACGCTTGGGAACAAGTTGATGGGATAATTTATCTCAAAGCTTTCCTCGTTTTCGACGATGTTGCCGGTATAGAAGCTGCTCTCCGCACGCAATCCCACCTGGTAAGCCCACTTACCTAAATCGTGATTCATGATTCCATATGCAGCGAATACATTATCCGTAAACCTGTATTCATCTGTAAGCCTGTAGATTTCTTCCCATTGCTGGGTCTGCACATTGAAGAATGAGTTGGAGTTGTCGCTGGAGTTGGTTCTCATTGCCGCCCTCAATCCGCCTTCCAGTTTGATTTGATCACTGATCGGATTTACATAATCGGTCTGTATGGTGATAAATTGACCTGTCCCGAGGTTTTGTTGAAACTCCATTTCTTCACCACCTGACTCAAACAGCGTTGTGTAGTCACTCATGCCATTGAATTTCACCCTGTTAAAATTGATATCAGCGGTCCATTCTGCCCCTTGTTTGGGGAAAAGGTGTTTGAAAAGCACAGATCCTCCGATGTTGCGGAAGCTTCTTTCCTGCTCCGAGATTCTTTCGAAAAGCGATGACGTGGTATATCCTGAAAACAGTGAGTCGGTCCGTGTCGAGAGCACTTCACTCGGATCGAATACACCGCGGGTGTAGTTTGCGCTGAATGTCAGGGTATTTCTGTTGTCCATAAACCAGTCAACTCCTCCTCGAATATTTCCAAAATAACCGTTGCGGTCGCTATCGGAATATTGCGAAATATAGGTGGGAGGATTTCCAACCAGATTTTGTTGAAAAGTCTCACCTGTAGACTGCCCCCTCCGATTGTTGAGAAAGGTGCTGAGAAAGATGTTGGTCTTATCACTACGCGCGTTGATACTACCACCAAGGTTTAAGCTTCCATTGGTGTCCGTACCAGCACGTACATTGCCGTTGTAACCAAGTCTTTTATCCTTTTTAAGGACTATGTTTATAATGCCGGCCGAACCGCCACCGGCATCATATCGTGCAGAGGGATTGGTGATCACCTCGACGGTTTCGATGATGTCTGCAGAGATCTGGTCCAGTGAAAGCGTTGTTGGACGTCCGTCAACAAATATTTGGGGTGCACCATTCCTCAGACGTACATTACCATCCAGATCAACGCTGAGACTTGGAATGTTCCTGAGCGCATCTACGGCGTCTCCACCTGCTACCGATGCATCTTTGTCCACGCGATATTCCCGTTTATCAATAGCAAGGGCAAAAGCCGCTTTTTCTGCCGTAACAGTCACTTCGCTGAGTGTTTCAGACTCCAAAGCCAATTTTATATTGCCAATGTCCTTGTCAAAACCACCAGGAGCCATTCCTCGAAACTGCCCTCCCTGTGGAGAACCAGAAGGCGCTCCGCCACTACTTTTCTCATCATTGAAGGAAAGCGGCATACTTATTTCTGAAAATCCTATGAAAGAAACCTTAAGTGTATATTGTTCGAATACGGGTACGTTTTCGAGACTGAAATCACCGTTGTCACTGGTTATCTGACCTGTGACCAGCATTTCTTCATTTATTCCTGTCTGCGGGTTATTTTGCGTTCTTATCAGTTGCACCGTCGCATATCCAAGGCCCTGCCCTGAATCGTCCACTACTTTTCCATAAAACCTGCCAGTCGGCATCGGTCTATCACCTCGGGCCTGACCGGGTCCACCTGGGCTGGAAGGTATCTGAGCCTCCATACTGAAAAACAGAACAGTACTTAATAGGACAAAGAAGAACCGGCCGAACGAAAAGGCAGAAGGTATTGCAGTAGAATTCCAATTTGACATGATGATGTTTTTAATCATTAAAATGAATTTTGATTCGAATGTATTTCTAAAAAGCAAGGCGCGACAGACAGTGTAGATCAACACTAGTTATGAGACGACCTCGTCGCTAAATCAAGCCTAATGTGCCATCGTCGCCTCAAAAGACCTTTTAGACGACTGATTTACTCTGGAGGTCTTTAGATCAATATTACAGCAGGGCTTTTCAATAATTTTACGTACTGAAAGTTCCGGAGTATTGCTTTTTCAAGGAACATTAAAATCATGAAAATATTCGGCAGGTACATACCCTCAAAGCGACTCTTCCAGATTGTTTTTCATCTTGTCTTGTGGACGGCGTGGATCTCCTATCCGTTCATCGCCGGACCGGATGACGAGCGCTTTCGCAAATATGCCACCGCCATTATTCCGGTTACCCTTACCCATATTCCATTTTTCCTCTTCAATTCGGATTGGCTCATCCCCAAGGTCTTTAGGAAACGTGGCATAGCAGTCTATCTCGCAGTCCTGATTGCCATGGTGGTCGTGGCAACCTTAGGCCAGACGGCTTTAAAAGAAATGGTAGTACCCCACGAATTACTCAGGCGCCATTGGGATTTCTCATGGATGTTGCTCGGTGTGATATTTGTAACCGGTGTCAGTACGGGTTATGGGTTTGTATTTTACCTCATGGATCGAGAACAGGCCATGAGGGAATCCCAGGAAGAGCAACTTAAATCCGAACTTTCCTTCCTGCGTTCCCAGATAAGTCCTCATTTCATATTCAACGTACTAAACAGTCTCGTCTACCTGATTCGCAACAAGCCAAAACAAGCTGAGTCGATTACAATCAGGCTGTCTGAATTGATGCGCTATATGCTCTATGAATCTGGTGACAGACAGGTCATTTTGAAAAAAGAGTTGGAATACCTCAAAAATTACGTAGAGTTACAAACGATGCGCTTTGGGGAGGATGTGGAAATTAATTTTCACTTGAATGGACAACACGAGTCACACCAGATCGAACCCATGTTGATCATCCCTTTTGTGGAAAATGCATTCAAACATGGAATCGGTATGATTGATCATCCGGTAATAGATATCTCCGTAGATATGAAAGGAAACAAACTTGTGCTACAGGTCCGTAACAAGATACCACCCAATGTCAACGAAGTGAAAGATGACAGCTCTGGCATAGGTCTCAAAAATGTCAGGAGAAGACTGGAACTTCTCTATCCCGAAAAGCACAACCTCCTACTCGAACAAAAAGACCATCAATTCCTTACATCATTGTCTATTGAGCTTACGTCTTTAAACGGAGATTAGTTTTTAAATTGAGCGCCAAAACACCTTCGTGAAAAAGCTGAAATGCCTAATTGTCGATGACGAAAACCTTGCCCGCAAGCTGACGAAGGAATATATAGAGCAGTTGCCCTTTCTC
>JBFKOL010000127.1:0-10697 GCA_041628815.1 Saprospiraceae bacterium
ACCCGTAATAAAATGGAATGTTTTTGTAAAGTGGGTCTGTCCCTTTTACATATCCGTAACTGTCGGTACCCCAATTTTGGAATACCTTGCCACGCAGATCCATCTCCACGGGCTTATCACCCAGACCAAAATAGCGCTCACCTGTAATGGCCTTTTTCGACATCTTTACTATGTCATTTCCCGTTACAAGATCATGTGACCATCGAAAACCAGGTTTATCTTCATTGATGATTCTTCCCTTCGTATCAAAAAAACTGACGCTGAGATCGAGTCGTGAAATTTTACAGGTCACTGCACCGGTTTCGAGCTTAATATGACGCCCTTCATCCTGTACGGTGCAGTCAACTTTCTTCGGTGAAAAACCAGGATCGATAGCATAGCTGAAATCCTGGTAGAAAATTGCGTCGGTGGCATATCTCAACCTAAGGATGTAATCTGTTAATACATGGATGCGCAAAATGACGCCATTGGCAGATCTGCATTCCAAAATATTGTCCAACCACTTGAACCCGGTCAATTCGTTTGGTTGCCGTAGTCCCATATCGATTATCTACGTGTGAAAAATGAGCGTAAAACTAATTTTAATCACCAAAAGAATAGTAAAGCAATCAAGAGCTTATCCAGGATGATGAAGATGGCCTTCCTTAACCAGCCCCTATCACCGTGTTTGCGGCTATGTCAGCTCCTTTGACAATGATCACGATACCTTCCCGGATACAATAGTCTTCGTGTTCTGCATCTTCGAGGTCCGGGTGCCCAACAATGCGACAATTGTCTCCTATCTTGACATTCTTGTCAATTATGGTGTTTTCAATGTAGCAGTTGTCACCAATGCCGAGAAGTGGCAGATGGGGGTTTTGCTCCAGCTCCTTCAAACTTTGGTAATAGTCGATACCCATTACGTAGGTGTTCTTTATCACCGATTGTTTGCCGATCCTCGAGCGTACTCCAATGACCGATCTCGAAACCGATTCGGCGTGAATGATACTACCCCCTGAAAGGAGGGCATGGTCGAAACGCGTACCAAACACCTTAGACGGAGAGAGCATCCGCGAATTGGTATAAACGCGTTTGTGGTTGTCGTAAAGATTGAATTCTGGAAGGTAGTTTGTCAACCGGATGTTTGCTTCGAAGAAAGAGGAAATGCTTCCGATGTCCGTCCAATATCCTCCAAATGGAAAACTCGCAACTGTATAATCTTCGTTATGTACGGCAAATGGTATGATTTCCTTGCCAAAATCCACTGCTTTGGGATTCTCTGAAAATAGCTTTGTCAGTCTTCCGCGCGTAAAAACATAGATTCCCATTGAAGCCAGGAAATCTTTTCCCTGCGATGTAAACTTCTCGTCCAAAGGTGATTTCCACTGGTCGAGTATATCTGTTGCAGGTTTTTCAATGAAATTCTCTATGAAACCTGACTCGTTGACCTTCAAAATACCGAAACCCGTAGCATCTTTGGCTACCACCGGGATGGTAGCCACTGTGACATCTGCATCCTGATCCCTGTGATATTCCAGCAGTTGTTTGAAGTCCATCTGATACAGCTGGTCGCCTGAAAGGATCAGTATGTGGTCAAAATCCAGCAACTTCAAATGATCCACAGACTGTCGCACGGCATCCGCCGTTCCCTGAAACCACTCCATACTACTTTGCGTCTGTTCTGCAGCCAGAATATCGACAAATCCATTGCTGAATTTATCGAATCTGAAGGAGTTCTTGATATGTCGGTTCAACGATGCCGAGTTGTACTGGGTCAGTACAAACATGCGCTTTATGCCGGAATTCAGACAATTCGATATCGGTATGTCAATCAGTCGAAATTTTCCCGCGATGGGTACGGCAGGCTTTGAACGTGATTTTGTCAGAGGATAAAGCCTCGAACCTACCCCACCCCCAAGAATAATCGCTAACGTGCGTTCGGAGATCATATTATTTTGAAATTTGATTGTATTTATCTACATATTCCGCGGCCGACCGCGACCACGAATAATTCAACTTACTGGCTTTTAGCCGTATCGACCGGAATCGCTTTTGATCCTTGTACAGGTGCAATCCCCGTGCCATTGCCAAGGTCAGATCATCGGTACTGGCATATGTAAAACCCACACCGCATCCATCACTTTCAAAGTCCACCACTGTATCGCGCAGACCTCCGGTTTGCCTGGCTATGGGTAGTGCACCATATCTCATGGCAAAAAGCTGGTTCAACCCACAAGGTTCAAAACGCGATGGCATCAATATGAAATCGCTTGCGGCATAAATCTTATGTGCCAATGTTTCGTTGTACCCAATGTAACAAGCTACCCGTTCCGGAAAGCGGTCCCGGATGTTTTGAACAAGATATTCTATGTGCTTATCTCCCGATCCAAGCACATAAAAATTAACAAATCCAAACCGGCTTAAAATTCTCTCAATCGCCGGCACCAGGAGATCACCTCCTTTCTGGTAAGCGAAACGCCCGATAAAACCCATAAGTGGAATATCCTCCGTTCGGAACAGCCCCTGGAGAATATCTTTTTTGTTTTTCTTTTTGAAAGTTTCCCAGGATTTGCCCAATGGATGGCTTATTAAACGGTCATTTCTCGGATCCCATACCTCTTCATCGATTCCATTCAATATACCTGAAAAGCGTGTAGGTTCTGACTTTGCAAACATGCGCAGCGGAGCCACATCGGCCTTCATTTCTTCTAGATAACTGGGCGAAACAGTGTTCACATGGTCTGCAAACCGCAACGACGTTGCCAGTGCATCAATAGCGTTGTTCCAATCAATGGCAGAGTGGTATTTCGGGTCGAAAGATGGTAACAGCCCCTGGCGAGACCAGGAATAGCGGCTATTATAGGCTCCATTGTGGATGCTGTAAAAAGAAGGAGTGGTTCTCAGCGACTTGAAATTATCGCCGTGTTTCATCAGAAATGGAATGAATCCCGTCTGATGATCATGACAGTGCACAAGATCATAAGATATACCCGATTTAGCCAACCAGTCCAGTACGGCGACTTGAAATGCCATATTCCTTTCTGCCTCGTCGTGAAATCCCTGGCCGTTGTCATCAAGGTATACACTGTTCCTGAAGAAAAGTGCAGGTATATCAACCAGGTACAAAGTATACGGCAATACGCCATCGATCTTAAGGATATCGTACGCTTCGGTCCAGGATTCGAGTTTCACCTTTCCACTATGCTCCTGTTGCAGCTTCTGTCCATTAATCCACGGAAGGTCATACCGCGGGATTATCACATCCGCTTCCCATCCATGCGCGGGAAGATATTTTGGTAAAGCGCCTACCACATCGGCCATTCCTCCGGCTTTTGCGGCGGGATAACACTCAGTCGAAACATATATTGCCTTCTTCATGCTCACCTTGTTGCGTATTTAAAAATCATGGTCGCCAGCGGGGCCAGTGTCACTTCAACACTATGATTCCTTCCGTGACTTTTGATTTTTTCAGTTGCAATTTTCTCGTCATGCATGACCCCACTTCCGCCATATACTTCATCGTCTGTATTCAATAACTCGCGCCAGACACCTTTCTTTGGCACTCCCAGTCTGTAAGCTCTGTGAACCCGCGGTGTAAAGTTGCAGACCACCAGTAATGTCGACCTTCCACTTTTACGGACGTAGGCAATCACCGAATTGTCATAATCGGAATGATCAATCCATTCAAATCCCCCTGGATTAAAACTGGACTCTGAAAGTGCTTTTTCTTTTTGCAACAAATTGTTCAAATCTTTAACCAGTTTTTGGATGCCTTTGTGTGTATCGTGTTTCAGCAGGTCCCACTGCAAAGAAGCGTTGAAATTCCATTCGCTCCGCTGGGCAAACTCGTTACCCATAAACAACAATTTGTGCCCTGGATGGGTAAACATGTATCCATAGAGACCACGAAGACCCGCAAATCTTTTCCAATCATCTCCAGGCATTTTATGGATCATGGACGCCTTGCCGTGTACAACTTCATCGTGTGAAAACGGCAATATATAATTTTCGGAGTAGGCATAAACCATGCTGAAACTTATCTCACCGTGATGATATCTTCGAAAGATAGGATCCCTGGCCATATACCTCAAAGTATCATTCATCCAGCCCATCATCCATTTAAATCCAAAACCCAGTCCTCCGTCGTGCACCGCACTTGTCACACCAGGGAATGCCGTAGATTCTTCAGCAATCATCATGATTCCTTCATTGCCGTCGTAACATGCTTTGTTAAGTTCCTTAAGAAAAGCTATCGCTTCGAGGTTTTCCTTTCCTCCATGAATATTGGGATCCCATTGCCCCTCTTCCCTGCTGTAATCCAGATAAATCATAGAAGCAACAGCATCCACACGAAGACCATCGATGTGATAAACTTCTAACCAAAATCGCGCCGAGGAGATTAAGAAAGAACAAATCTCAGGTCTGTCAAAATTAAAAATGAGACTGTCCCAATCGGGATGGTATCCTTTTTTAGGATTGGGGTGTTCAAATAAAGCTGACCCATCGAAATCGGCCAAAAAATCAGTGTCTGAAGGGAAATGTGCAGGAACCCAATCCAGTATTACTCCAATACCGGCCTGGTGAAAGGCATCGACAAGATACATGAATTCCTCCGGCGTCCCATACCTGCTTGTAGGAGCAAAGAAACCTGTGGAAAGATAGCCCCACGATGGATAATAGGGATGCTCGGTCACCGGTAAGAATTCTACATGAGTGAACCCCATTTTTGAAACATAGGCAACAAGTTCATCGGCAAGTTCCGGGTAGTGAAGGGATCGCGCGGCCTTTTCGTCCTTTTTCCAGCTTCCAAGATGGACTTCATAGATAGATACCGCAGATTTATAAAGATCCTTTTTCTTCCTCGACTGCATCCACTTTTCGTCCTTCCAGGCATACTTCGGTTCCCAGATGATACCCGATGTCTTGGGTGCCTGCTCGAAAAAGAAAGAATAAGGATCGGGTTTGTCGCGGATGCGCTGATCGTGACTCGAATAGATCCTGTATTTGTAGAGCTCACCTTTACCAAGGCCAGGAATAAACCCTTCCCATATGCCCGAGCCGTCCCAACGGACAAACAGTTTATGGGCCTTGCCATCCCATCCGTTGAAATTGCCAATCACCTCAACATCCCTGGCCGCAGGGGCATAAACAGCAAAATAGACGCCTTTTCGCCCATCGACTTCCACCTCATGAGCTCCGAATTTTTTATACAATTTTCGATGTTTACCGCTTCGAAAGAGATAGACATCAAAATCTGAGAACAAACTATGGTGTAAGGATTTTTCCATATGAAATGTTGGTATTAACCTTCCTGTTATCCAGTGGTCATTTTTTGCAATATAGCAATCTGTCCCAAATGATAGATATCGTGCTGGATCAGACCCTCCAATAAAAACTGAAAATTGTATTCCGTACCTTCCACTTTCCCACGGAGCCATTCATCATCTTTTGCGCAAATTTGTGCGACCAGGATTTCGGTATTCAGTTTTAAGGCATCGAGCGCTTCGGCGACCAGTGGTAAATTTCCTGAGGGCCAGTCTTTTTCTGAACCGATTTCAATTTCAAACGGTCGTCCATTGACC
Source organism: Saprospiraceae bacterium (assembly GCA_041628815.1). Classification (GTDB taxonomy): domain Bacteria; phylum Bacteroidota; class Bacteroidia; order Chitinophagales; family Saprospiraceae; genus JBFKOL01. The sequence goes on from JBFKOL010000127.1 coordinate 5,562, forward strand.
TTTCCCAAGGTAAAAGCTCTCCATGCCAGCATATGTCCCAGCAGTTGTCTTATTCTTTCGTCTTCTCGTTTTACCCTGGATACGATCTCGACAATACTCTTCCCGTACCAGGGGCGACCGTTTAACACATTCCTTAGATGAAATATAATTTCTTGAATTTTCATATTCTTTAGATAATTCTTAACAAGATGTAAACTTCTTCACACCTATATTCGCATAAGAAGATGGCACACCATTCAAATATAAACCTTGACATGACTTTACGTAATTTCTTCGGGATAATGTTGATGGCTATTTTTCTCTCATGTGGAGACGACGGCAGTCTTGCCGGTGAAGACATACTACACTACGATGGTGAGAATCAAACAGCCCCTGCCTTGCCACCCGGATCGTATAATGTGGCAATTCGTTTTACCACCAACCTTCTCCGGAACGTAGAAGGAAGGTCTATCGACGCAGTGAATCTATACCTCTATGATCGACCGGCCAATGCAAGACTGACCATTTCTTACGATGTTTCACCACGTCTCCCGGCCAATCCCATTTACACCCAGGATATCACAGCACAGCTTAGCGCTGACCGGTGGAATACGATTGCGCTGGATACGCCCTTCGAAATTACCGGAGAACCGCTTTGGATAGGTGTTGCCATAAATCTCAATTCACCCCGGCGTACTATAGGGTGCGATGCGGGTCCCGGAAATCCCAACGGAGACTGGCTTTTCGATGCCGCCGATATGGAATGGCTCCGTTTTGAAGAGCGGGTTGGTGATAGCATCAATTGGAACATCAGGGCAGTATTGGCTCCCTGATCACCCGTATTCTCGGACCTGTTCATGATGGTATTTTTTTGGTCTTCGTTTAAACCTTTGTCTTAAATGACGGTCTTACTGAGAAACGATCCTGTATCATTATGAAAAAGACCTTTTTACTGACTATCCTTACTTTTCTTTTTCTCGACATGAATGCCCAGAGACCGGGTAATCGTGGAGAGGGACCAGGAGGCCAAACAACGCCCCTTAAAATTACCGGAAAAGTTGTGGATTCTGAAACGTCTGTCGGATTGGAATTTGCCACCATATCCCTGTTCAGCAGAAGGGACAGCAGCTTGATAACCGGTGCGATGACCGGACCGGATGGGACATTCGAAATAACCACCAGACCCGGTGCCTTTTTTGCTAAAGCAGAATATATTGCCTATGAGGTATACACGTGGAACATCCCCATCGACAGGGATGCCATACGCGAAGGAAACAACAACATCGATCTCGGTGAAGTAAAGCTCTATGCGGCCGGTATAGAATTGGCAGAAGTCGAAATACGCGGGGAAAAAAGTGAGGTGCAATTCTCCCTGGACAAGAGAGTCTTTAACGTCGGCAAAGATCTGGCCAACCAGGGCGGATCGGCCCAGGACATTTTAGACAATGTTCCCTCTGTAACAGTGGATATTGAGGGTAATGTAAGTCTTCGCGGAAGCTCCGGGGTGCGAATGCTGATCGACGGCAGACCATCGGGTCTGCTTGGCGCAGATAACGCGAACGGTCTAAGATCTATACCCGCCAACCTGATAGACAGAGTGGAAGTCATTACCAACCCCTCTGCTAGGTATGAAGCAGAAGGCATGGCAGGCATTATAAACATTGTCCTTAAAAAACAAACTGGCAGTGGTTTTAACGGATCTTTTGATGTCAATGGCGGATACCCGGAGTCGGCAGGCGTAGGTGCCAATATCAATTACCGCAAGGGTGACCTAAACTGGTTTGCCAACTATGGTCTCAGGTACAGGTCAAGCCCGGGAGGCGGTTTTTCATACCAGGAAAGCACTTTCGGTGAAGAGTTGTTTATTCAGGAACAAGACCAGGACAGGAACAGGACAGGACTATCCAACAGTGTGCGGTTGGGTATTGACTATTATCTCAAGGAAAAGGAGACCCTCACTGGTTCTCTTCTTTTCAGGAGATCGGAGGAGGACAATTTGGCCACCATCATATACAAGGATTACTTACAGTCGTTTCCTACAAACCTCACCGGGATCACCACACGGACCGATGATGAAAAGGAAGATGAAACCAACTTTGAATACAGCATTAATTACCGAAAAGAATTCTCCAACAGAGATCATGAACTGAAAGCCACGGTTCAATACCGAGACAATACAGAATCACAAGGGTCGGACTTTCTGGAAGTAGCTGAAATCCTTCAAGGCAGCCCCAAACCTGACCTCATCCAGCGCTCCGTCAACCAGGAAGGGCAAAACTCTTGGTTACTACAATTTGACTTTTCAAGACCACTGGGCAAAGACCATAAATACGAAACCGGTCTGCGGTCATCCATTCGTGAAATCGACAACGACTACCTTGTTGAAGAAATGAGAGATGGTAGCTTTGTGAATTTGGTAGGACTCAGCAACAATTTCAGATACGACGAATATGTCCACGCCGCGTATTTTATTTATGGCAATAAGTTTAAGAAATTCAGCTTTCAGGCTGGTATAAGAGGTGAGTATTCAGATGTCATCACGGAATTGATCCAGACCAGCGAAATCAATGACAGGGATTACATCAACTTCTTTCCCAGTGCCCATCTCAACTATGAATTGCCCGGCAACAACGCTGTTCAGGTAAGCTACAGCCGACGACTGCGCAGGCCGAGATTTTGGGATCTCAATCCCTTCTTCACCTTCAGTGACAGCAGGAATACTTTTTCTGGCAATCCCAACCTCGATCCAGAACTGACCGATTCCTATGAGATAGGACATATCAAATATTGGGACAAGGGTACCATCAGCGGTTCCTTCTTCTACAGGCATACCACAGATGCCATAGAGCGCATTCTTATCTTCAACCCCGACGGGACGACTAACCGTCAACCTCAAAATCTGGCAACGCAGGACGACTATGGGCTTGAACTTACCTTTTCCTACAGCGGTCTCGAATGGTTGAGACTCGATGGCAACGCCAATTTTTTCAGGTCTCAAACCAATGGGCAGAACGTTGACGCAAGCTTCCAGGCTGACGCACTTACTTGGTTTTCCAGACTGACCTCACGGATGACCTTGTGGAACAACTCCGATCTACAGCTTAGGTTCAACTACCGGGGGCCTCGTGAGACGACCCAGGGCAGGACAAACGGTATAGCCAGCCTTGACCTGGGATGGAGCATGGATGTTATGAACAAGCAGGCTACGCTTACGTTAAGCGTCCGTGATTTGTTCAATTCACGTAAACGTGCTGGCGAAACCATAGGCGAAGGTTTTTACCGGGTCAGCGAATTTCAATGGAGAGCAAGGTCTTTTAACCTCAACTTCAATTACAGGATCAACCAGCGAAAGCAACGCCAAAGACGAGGTGAACGTGAAGAAGGAGATGGGGAATTTGAAGGTCAGTTTTAGGATATGCTAAATCCTGAAATCCGCGTTTATCGCAGGTTGTAGAGATGAGCTGTAGCCCGGATTTCAGGGATGTATGGCTGGCTGAGCAGATGTTCTCATAATGTTTAAGCAGATATTCTTTAATTTCGATACAGGTGACAGGTAAGTTCTTTGCGATGAATCTGTTACGATCATCGAAACAATGATCATGCTGACGCCTGGAAGGCGAATACGCCTTTATGGCTTATATTGCATGTGAAAAAGACATAAATCTCAGTCATCACCAAAACATGAAGGCGTTCTCATATCTTTTAGTTGGTCTGCTTTTACTCACTGCCGTTCCGTTCGCACTATTTGCCCAAACCGACCAAATTGCACGGCTGGAGAAAGAAGCGAAAAATGCTCAAGGTCAGCGTAAGATTCAACTCTTATTTGAACTTTCGAAGGTTCAAATGGAAGCAAAACGGTACGACGATGGCGTCAGTGCCTTGAAGGAAGCTGCACAAGTTGCGCGAAAAGAACGTGTAAGCTCTACGATAGCACAGGTCAACAAGAGACGTGCCGAGTACATTATGACTTATGCTCCCAACCTCAGGAAATACAACTCCGAGGTGCTGGATGCACTTGAGAGGAGCATCAATGAAAACGAATCCACGCTCACCGACCAAATTCTCGGATTACTCTATCGTCTCGAAAACCGGAATTCCGACAGAAGGATCGATGAAAAGGTGGGTAAACTAATTTCCGGCATCGAATCTAAACAAGAAGCCATTTCTCTTGAGGCACAGAGAAAGCTAGATGAACAGGAATTCAAGGAATTCAGGAAAAGAGCTGAAGGCGAAAAATTCGAAGATTATAAGACCCTCCAGGCAGAACGCATCAAACTCGATTCCGCTGTAGAAAAACTGGCCGTTCATACCGAAAACCTCAACCGCCTAAATAAGGTACGTCAAGAGCAAATCGATCAACTATCCGAACAAAAAGCCGCGAGTGAACTGGACCTGGAAAAGAAACTCCGCAGGATTGACTCGCTGGAATTTGTCGCTTACCGCGATTCCATGGTCAATGTTGAAAACCGCCGGATGATAGAAGGACAGCAAGTCGAAATTCGGCGCCGCGATGCAGAAATCAAACTCTCCAAAACAAAGACTACCTTATTCGTAGTCCTGGCGAGCCTCGTCTTTCTCGTCAGTCTTTTTCTATTTATGAGATACAGATCATCTCAAAAACACAACCAGACCCTGGCCGCTAAAAACGACATCATTGCCAGAGAGAAAGAAAAATCTGACCGTCTTTTACTGAACATTTTACCGGCCAAGGTAGCGGATGAGCTCAAAGAAGAAGGCAAAGTCAAGACCCAGTATTTCGAATCAGCCACGGTCATGTTTGCCGATTTTTGCCAGTTCAGTAAAATAGCGAGTGAAATATCCCCGGAAAAATTGATCGAAGACCTGGACTACTGTTTTTCCAAATTTGATGAGATCGTAGCATCCTATGGCGTAGAAAAGATTAAAACCGTGGGCGACGCCTATATGTGCGTTGCCGGCGTGCCTAATCCCGTAAAGGATCACGCATCGCGCATGATTCAATGTGCCCAGGAAATCCAGGCATTCCTTGAAATCTGGAACTCTTCCAGGAAAGAAGATGGCTTTCCCGAGTTTCAGGCGAGGATAGGTGTTCACAGCGGACCCTTGATTGCAGGCGTTGTGGGTACGGCCAAATTTGCTTACGATATATGGGGTGAAACTGTAAACATTGCAGACAGG